>JAISKU010000031.1 GCA_031261245.1 Oscillospiraceae bacterium
GGGCTGGAGAAGTGGATTTTCGCGATGCTTGAGGCGAAGCGCGACCCCGTGGCGGGGATTGAGGAGCTGCTCCCGGCGCTGCGCGACAGGATTGTCATCTGCACGGATCTGTCCGGCGGCGTGGTGCCCGTTGACCCGGACATGCGGGCGTGGCGCGAGGCCGCGGGGCGCGTGACGGTGCGGCTCGCGCAGGACGCGGACGAGGTGGTGCGGCTGTTCTGCGGGATTCCGACGAGATTGAAGTGACACTATATAATAAAACCAAGGAGATTGACATGAAAAGAAGAATTGTATCGACACTGCTCGCGGCGGCAATGCTGCTCGCGCTCGCCGCGTGCGGCGGGAAGGCGCCAGCGGCTCCGGAAACGCCCGCGACGGCGGAACCCGAAAAGCCCGCGGTTACAACGGATCGCGAGGGGAATTCGATCACCCTCCCCGGGAAGATCACGAAGGCCATCTCCCTCGCGCCGGCGATAACGCAGGTCATGGAGGATCTGGGCGTGCTCGACACGCTTGTGGCGGTGGACACACAGTCGCCGCTGTACGTGGCGGGCATTGACGGGCTTCCGCAGTACGACCTGATAACACCGGACAGCGAGGATATGCTGAAACTCTCCCCTGATATCGTGTTCGTGTCCGGACTGAGCATGGTCGAGGCGGCGAACGACCCGTTCAAGCCGCTGCGCGATCTCGGCGTGTGCGTCGCGGTGATACCGTCGAGCGACAGCATCGCCGGCATTGAGGACGATATACGCTTCCTCGCCGACTGCTTCGGGCTGTCTGACAAGGGCGAGGCGATGGTGACCTCCATGCGCGCGGATATCGACGCCGTGTCAAAAATCGGCGCGGGAATTGCCGAGAAGAGGAGCGTTATGTTTGAGATCGCCGCCGCGCCGTATATATACAGCTTCGGAAACGGCGTGTTTCTCGACGAGATGATAGGGCTTATCGGCGCGAAAAACGTGTTCGCGGAGCAGGACTCGTGGATACCCGTCAGCGAGGAGGCGGCAATCGCCGCGAATCCCGACGTGATACTGACGAACGTGAATTACATCGACGACTCCGTCGGCGAGATACTGTCGCGCACGGGCTGGGGCGCGGTTTCCGCCGTGAAAAACGGCGAGGTGTACTATATAGACAACGGCGCGAGCTCGCTTCCGAACCACCGCATTGTGACGGCGCTTAAACAGATGGCGAAGGCGGTTTATCCGGAGGCCTACGCGGCGCTATGAAAACCGGTGCGAAAATTGCGCTGACCGCCGCGCTGTGCCTGCTGGTTTTGGTGATGGCGATGTGCATCGGCAGCGTCAGCATCCCGCCGGGGGATATAGCGGGTATACTCGCGAACAAGCTGTTCGGGCTGCCGCTAAAGGAGCGCATATCGAACATCAACGCGGAGATTCTGTGGAAAATCCGCCTGCCTCGCGCGCTCATGGCGTTTATCGTCGGCGGCGCGCTCGCGGCAAGCGGCACGGTGATGCAGTCGGTGCTGCGCAACCCGCTCGCGTCGAGCTACACGCTCGGCGTGTCCTCGGGCGCGTCGCTCGGCGCGGGACTTGTCATGCTCACGGGGGCGAGCTTTTCCTTCGTGGGCATGTTTACGCTGCCGCTCGTCGGGTTTGTGTTCGGGCTGGGCACGGTTTTTCTCGCGATGGGCATGACGGCGCGGCTTGACAGGAACATGGAGAATCAGACCATAATTCTTATGGGCATGGTGCTCTCGCTCTTCGTGAACGCGATTCTGACGCTCGTCACGGCGCTGTCGCGAGAGCATTTGCAGCAGCTCGTCTTTTGGCAGATGGGGAGCTTTTCGTCAAAATACTGGATTCACGTCGCCGTGGTCGCGCCGCTGCTCGTCGTCTGCCTGATACTGCTCATGCGCTACACGCGCGAGATGGACATCATGACATTCGGGGAGGAGCAGGCGCTCTCGGCCGGTGTGGAGCTGAAGAACATCAAGTTTCTGCTTATCGCGATATGCGCGCTTATGACCGGCACGGCCGTCGCGTTTGTCGGCACGATAGGCTTCGTCGATCTGATAGCGCCGCACGTCGTGCGGCGGGTGTTCGGGGTCAAGCACGTCGTGGTGTTGCCCGTGTCCGCGTTGTTCGGCGGGGCGTTTATGGCGCTCGCCGACCTCGTGTCGCGCACGGTGCTCGCCCCGCAGGAGCTGCCCGTCGGGGCGGTTACGGCGCTTATCGGCGCGCCGTTTTTCGCGTATGTGTATTTCAAGAGAAGAAAGAAGGCCGTGTGATGCTGAGTCTATCGCACGTCAGCGCCGGTTACGGGGGCGACAGGGTAATACACGACATCTCCCTGAACCTGCCCATGGGGCGGAGCCTGTGCATCATCGGGCCGAACGGCTGCGGCAAGACGACGCTCCTGCGGGCGATAGCCGCGCTCATCCCGTTCGACGGCGAGATATCCCTCGACGGGCGCGCGCTGTCCTCCATGAAGCGGCGGGACATCGCCTCGCGCATCGCGGTGATGAGCCAGATGGCGAGCGTGTATCTGCCGTACACGGTGTACGACACGGTTATGCTCGGCCGGTATCAGCACATGAAGCGCACTTTTTTCGGGCGGCCGGCGGACGCCGACCACGCGAGCGTCGAGCGGTGCTTAGAGAAGACGGGGCTGACTGATATCCGCGACAGGCGGATTGACGAGTTGTCCGGCGGGCAGCTCCAGCGCGTGTTTTTGGCGCACACGCTCGCGCAGGAGCCGCAGCTTATACTGCTCGACGAGCCGACGAACCACCTCGACATGAAGCACCAGGTGGAGCTGATAAGCTATCTGCGCGACTGGGCGGGAGACCCCGGGCACGCCGTCATCGGCGTGTTTCACGATATCAATCTCGCCATGAGCCTGTCCGAGAACGTGCTGTTCATGAAGGACGGAAAGATCGTGGGTGAGGGCGTTTTTGAGGAGGTGGCCACGCCGGAGTTTCTGCGCGAGCTGTTTGAGATGGACGTCGTGGGCTACATGGAGCAGTCCTACGGCAGATGGAAAGCATTGAAGGAGGGCGACAAAAATGGACAAGGTATACAGGAGCAAATATGAGGCGTACCCGTTTCTCGCGGACGCGGCGGACGATTTACAGTGCGATTTTGAGATTTTGACGGACCGCGTGACGAGCCTCATCGGGCTTTTGCGCTCCATGTGCGGGGAGGCGGAGATAAGGGAGGAACTTTTGGAGATAGGCACGCTTGTCTACCACGCGAACCCCACGCTGCGCACGAGGATGACGATTACGCAGGCGGAGGTCGAGTGGCTCGCCGCGCGCACACAGCGTTTGAGGGAGGAGACGGCGGGCAGATGCGAGAAATTCGTGCTGCCGCAGGGCTCGCCGCGCGGGAGCCTCGCGCA
>JAISKU010000080.1 GCA_031261245.1 Oscillospiraceae bacterium
TCGAACGGTGTAGAATATAATTCCGGTATATTTGTCCGAGTTTTTTCATACTCCTTGAGAAGGAGGGATTGCGTATGAAGAGAGTTTTTGCCGCGATTTTAATATTCGCGTTTATCCTCACGCCCGCCGCGCGGGCGGTGGAGGAGTACGCGGAGATTCCCGCCGAGACGGATTCGGCGGAGTACGTCCCCGGCGAGGCGGCGGCGCAGGACGCGATTGCGGGCGCGGAGCCCGTCGTCGCCGCGCCGTCGGCGATACTTATCGAGAGAAAGACGGGCGAGGTGATTTTTGAGAAGAACGCCGACGAGCGGCGCGAGCCCGCGAGCGTCACGAAGATAATGACGCTTCTGCTCGTCGTAGAGGCGCTTGAGGAGGGGGCGATCGCCCTCGAGGACAAGGTGACGTGCTCCGCGCACGCGGCGAGCATGGGCGGCAGCCAGATCTACCTGCGCGAGGGCGAGGTTATGACCGTGCACGAGCTTTTGAAGGCGACGGTCGTCAACTCCGCGAACGACGCGGCCGTCGCGCTCGGCGAGTACGTCGCGGGCTCTGAGACGGCGTTCGTGGCGAGGATGAACGCGCGGGCGGGCGAGCTCTCCATGGGGAACACGGTTTTTACGAACTGTACGGGGCTTCTGGAATCGAAGGCGCACCGCACGACGGCGCGGGATATCGCGGCGATGTCGCGCGAGCTCATCGGGCACGAGATGATACGCGAGTACACGACGATATGGATGGATTCGCTGCGCGGCGGGGCCACGGAGCTTGTGAACACGAACAGGCTTATACACTACTTCGACGGGGCGACGGGCCTGAAAACAGGGTTCACGACTGCGGCGGGGTACTGTCTGTCCGCGACGGCGGAGCGCGACGGGGTGGAGTACATCTCCGTGACGCTCGGCGACAGGACGTCAAACGACAGATTTGAGAGCGCGAGGACGCTTCTGACGTACGCGTTCGCGGCGTACACGCTTATCGCGGCGGAGCCTGACGCGGCGCTCGCCCCCGTGAAGGTGCAGCTCGGCAAGACGCGGTACGTTCAGCCGCTTGTCGAGGGGGAGCCGTGGCTGCTCGTCTCCCGCGCGGAGCTGCGGACGCTTACAAAGACGCTTATTCTGCCGGAAAAGCTCGTCGCGCCGGTCGCGGCGGGGGACGAGGTGGGAAGTTTGACGATAAAATCGGGGGAGAAGGTTCTCGCGCAGGTGAAAATTGTCGCGGGGGAGGACTCCGCGAGGCTGCGGTGGGTGGATATTTTTGCGGAATTTCTCCGGATGCTGTTTGCGCCGGGGAGGGAATAGATATAATGTGAACACTTAACGAACTCGAGCGCAGCGATGAGTGAGTTTAGTGAGAGCTTATGCCCTTGTGGTATAATAGTTCGGGGTGATGCGTATGATACGGCTCGATTTGTCGGGGATATCCGGGTTTCTTGAAAAGCTTGATTTAGGCGCGGCGGAGGACGCCGCGAGGAGGATACCGGCGCATGAGATGAGCGGGTGGGCGGTTTTGCCTGCGGCGTACTCCGTCGCGACCGGCGCGAAGCTGCGCGGGGCGGGGAGCAAAATCGCCGAAAGCTCCGACGCGCTCGTCGTGCTCGGCGCGGGGGGCAGCTCTCTCGGCGCGAGGGCGCTTATTGAGGCGATTCCCGGCAGGGGCGGCGTGCGGGAGGTATATTTCGCGGGGGACAATCTGTCGGGCGTGCACATGGCGAGGCTGACGGAGACGCTGCGGGATAGGGATTTTTCCGTTATCGCCGCGTCAAAGTCGGGCACGACGACGGAGCCGGCCGTGGCGTTGCGCGTATTTTTGAAGCTTTTGCGCGAGAGGTACGGGGATTTACGCGACAGGCTGTACATCGTCGCGGGGGAGCACGAGTCGCCGATGAGAAGCTTCGCGGAAACGTGCGGCTGCGCGCTTTTCGGGATTCCGGAGAGCGTCGGCGGGCGGTACAGCGTGCTGACGGCGGCGGGACTGCTGACGGCGGCGGCGCGGGGGATTGATATCGACGAAATTGTCGCCGGGGCGCGCAGCGAGGCGGAGAGCGGCGCGGGGGAGGCGATACGCTACGCGGCGGCGCGGCAGGGACTGTACGCTGCGGGGTACCGCACGGAGATTTTCGCGTCGTTTGAGCCGGACGCAAAAGCGCTCGGCGAGTGGTGGCGGCAGCTTTTCGGCGAGAGCGAGGGCAAGGGCGGCGGCGGGATTTTCCCCGCGACCGTCGGGTTTACGGGCGATCTGCACTCCATGGGGCAGTACATCCAGGAGGGGCGGCGCGATATTTTTGAGACGATTTTGGAGTTCGGGGCGCGTGGGGGCGACGCCGTGATACCCGCGAACGCGGAGTTTGACGACGGATTCGCGTTCCTCGACGGGCGCGGCTTCAACGACGTGAACGACGTCGCGGCGCGCGCGGTCAGGGCGGCGCATATTGACGGGGGGGTTCCCGTGCTCGGCCTCGAGGCGGGGAGCTTCGACGAGCGCGGCCTCGGCGCGCTGATGTACTTTTTTGAGACGGCGTGCGCGGTGAGCGCGTTTCTGGCGGGCGTTGACCCGTTTGACCAGCCCGGTGTTGAGAAGTACAAGGGGATAATGCGCGGGGAGCTTCGGGGGACGGATTAGTCCTCCGGGGGCTCCTCGCGCTCCTTCGACGGCTTTCCGAGCTTGCCGAGGAGCGATATGACGCCGATTATGACGCCCATGACGATGAAGATTCCGAGCATACCGAACAGCATGACCTCAAGCGCCTGTATAATCATGATATCTATACCTTTCCGATAATCTGATCCACGAAGCTTATGACGAGGCCGCCGGCAATGACGCTCGCCACCTGTCCGCCGACGTTGACGCCGGCCGCGTGCATGAGCAGATAGTTCTGATTGTCCTCCGCGAGCCCCATCTTGTGGACGACGCGGCAGCTCATCGGGAACGCGGAGATGCCGCAGGCGCCGATCATCGGGTTTACCTTGTTTTTGATGAACAGGTTGAGGAATTTCGCGAACAGGACGCCGCCGATGGTGTCAAACACGAACGCGAAGAGCCCGAGGAGCATTATGAGCAGGGTGTGTATCGACAGAAACTCGTCGGCGTGCATACGGACGGCGACGGTGATGCCCAGCAGGATTGTTATCAGGTTCGCGAGGGCGCCCTGAGCCGTCTGCGAGAGGCTGTCAAGCACGCCGCACTCACGTATGAGATTGCCGAACATGAGGAAGCCCACGAGCGTGACGCTCTGCGGGGAGACTATGCCGGCGATGACGGTGACGATGATGGGAAAGAGTATGCGCACGCGGCGGCTGACCTTGTCCTTTGCGTAGGGCATACGGATCAGGCGCTCTTTCCTCGTCGTGACGAGGCGGATGCAGGGCGGCTGAATGATGGGGACGAGCGCCATGTAGCTGTACGCGGCGACCATGATGGCGCCCATATACTTCGTGTCGTAATAGCCGGAGACGAAGATGGCCGTGGGCCCGTCCGCCGCGCCGATCATGCCGGCGGAGGCCGCGTCGGTGATGGAGAACGTGCCGGGGAAGAAGTGGCCGATTGACGCGGCGAGGAGAATCGTGAGGAAGATCCCGAATTGCGCGGCGGCGCCGAACAGGAGCAGCTTGGGATTGCACAGCAGCGGGCCGAAGTCGATCATCGCGCCGATGCCGATGAAGAGCAGGAGGGGGAAAAGCTCATTTTCTATCCCGGCATCGAAGAGTACGCTCAGTGCGCCGCGCTGTACCTGATTGCCGACGAGCTGGTCGAGCGCGCCGGACATGGGCAGGTTGACGAGAATCGCGCCCACGCCCATGGGCAGCAGCAGCGCAGGCTCCATATCCTTTTTGATTGCGAGATAAATTAAAACGCCGCCGATCACCCACATCACGAGCATTTTCGCAAGCGAAGCCGGGTCGGCGGCCATGTTTATCACGGAACCGAAAAGCGCGGAGAAAAACCTGCCTATCATATCCATATAATTCACTCCCTAATAATACCTTTGTATTATACTACGCGGATTGGAAAAAAACAATACAGGCAAAAAATATCTTGCTTGTTTGATTGTTCTTTGGTAAAATACAGACAGAGCTTCAACAAGGAGGTATATGCCAATGCTCAAGCTCATTATGGGGCTGAAAGGCTCCGGCAAGACAAAGCATTTCATAGAGCTCGTAAATTCCGCCCTCAAGGAAGAATCGGGAAACATCGTGTGCATCGAGAAGGGTAAGCGCCTGACATACGATATCCCCCACGCCGTAAGGCTCGTGGAGATTGAGGACTACGGAATTACGGGCTTTGATTTTCTCAAGGGGTTCATCTCCGGGCTGCGCGCCGGAAACTATGACATCACGCACATCTTTATCGACAGCGTGCTGCGGCTTATCGGGGAGAGGCCCGGCTCCGCCGCGGAGGACTTCTTCGACTGGTGCGAGGCGTTCGGCCAGCGCGAGGGCGTCCGGTTCACGATGATGGTGTCCTCGGACATCGCGGACGCGACGGAGAGGGTACGCAAGTACCTTTGAGCCTCCTGCTGCACTCCTGCTGCGCGCCGTGCTCTACCACGGCGCTGACGAGGCTTACCCAAGAACTGACAGTGTTTTACTACAATCCGAACATAGCGCCGCGCGACGAGTTCCTGAAAAGGCTCGGCGAGCAGCGGCGGCTTCTCGCGGAGATGGCGCTGCCGCGCGGCGTCGGGCTGATCGCGCCGGAATATGACCACGCGGAGTTCCTCGCGGTCGCGCGCGGGTTCGAGGACGAGCCGGAGGGCGGAGAGCGGTGCCGGCGGTGCTTCGCGCTGCGGCTGCGCGCGACGGCAAAGGCGGCGCGGGACGGCGGATTTGAGGCGATAGCCTCGACAATCACGACGGGGCCGAACAAACGGGCCGCCGATGTGAACGCCGCAGGCCTCGCGGCGGCGGAGGAGTTCGGCGTGGAGTGGGTCGCGGCGGATTTTAAGAAAAAGGACGGGTATAAGATGAGTATAGAGCTGTCCAAAAAGTACGGGCTGTACCGGCAGAGCTTTTGCGGGTGCGAGTTCGGGGGTGCGCGATGAAGGTGACGAAGGCCGTGATTCCGGCGGCGGGTCTCGGGACGCGGATGCTGCCGGCGACGAAAACCGTGCCGAAGGAGATGCTGCCCCTCGTGGACAAGCCGGTGATTCAGTACATCATCGAGGAGGCCGTCGAGTCCGGGATTGAGGATATTCTGATAGTCACGAACCGCGCGAAGAGCGCGATGGACGACTATTTCGACTACACGCCGGAGCTTGAGGACAGGCTGTCGGCCGCCGGGAAAACAGAGGAGCTTGAGGCAGTGCGGCGCACGGCGGACATCGCGAACATTTTTTACGTGAGGCAGAAGGAGACGCGCGGGCTCGGCCACGCTGTGTGGCGGGCGAAGCGGTTCGTCGGGGACGAGCCGTTCGCGGTGCTTCTCGGCGACGACGTTATGATGGCGGAGACGCCGGTGACAAAGCAGCTAATCGACGCGGCGGAGCGCTACGGCGCGTCGGCCGTCGGGACGCAAAAGGTGTTGCCGGAGGCGATATCGAAATATTCCTCACTGAAGGTCGCGCCGCTCGACGGGCGGATTTTCCGCGTGGAGGACATGAACGAGAAGCCGACGCCCGAGGAGAAGTTCTCCGACTACGCGATTTTGGGGCGGTACGTGCTCACGCGCGAGATTTTTGACATTTTGGAGAACACTCCGCCCGGTCACGGCGGCGAGATTCAGCTGACGGACGGGCTGAAAACGCTCTGCAAGCTTGTGCCCATGGTCGCGGTGGATTTTGAGGGGCGGCGGTACGACACCGGGAATCTCAAGGGGTTCCTCGAGGCGACGATTGATTTCGCGTTGCGCAACGACGAGGTCGGGGCGTGGCTGCGGGAGTTTATTGAGGAGAAGGCGCGGGGGTAGGTAGACGAAACAAGCGGCGGTCACGTGGGTGACCGCCGCTTTTGGCACATCGTTATTCCGTGACCTTTCACCATTGCCGTCACAACATTCCGCTTAGACAAAAATGCTTATTCGGAGTTGAC
>JAISKU010000116.1 GCA_031261245.1 Oscillospiraceae bacterium
GGCGACGCGTCGGCGGATCTGCCGCTTACGGGCGGGATTACGGCGAGGCTTATTCTCCACAGCGGGGACGAGGAGTTCCCGCCGGACGCGCAGATACTGTTTTCGGACAACGTGTCCGCCGCGTGGGATGCCGAGGATCTCGCCGTGATGGGCGAGGTGATGATTTCTGCGTTAAAGGAATGTGAAAATGGACGATTTTGAGGAGAACACGAAAAAACGCGCCGCACCGCGCCGCATGGGGTACCTGCGGCGGCTGTTGCTGCTCGTATGCGTCGCCGTGCTGTGCTTTTCGGGGTATCACCTCGTCACGGGGCTCTTGGAGTACAAGAAGGGCACCGACCTGTACGACGACATTGAGCATACATATGTGTCGACACCGACTCCGACTCCGACGCCTGTCCCGGGCGCGCCGACGCCGACGCCAGTGGTGACTCCGACGCCTCCCCCGCTGCCGGAGATAACGGGGCCGGAGGAGGAGATTCCGGACGACACGCCGCCGCCGGGGCCCGGCGAGGAGGACGAGGACGAGCCTCCGTCGAAGCCGAGCAAGCCGGAGCAGCTCGCGCCCGACATCTGGCCGGTGGTGGATTTTGAGGGGCTTCTGTCGGTGAACCCCGACACGGAGGCGTGGATTATCTGCCCGGGGACGAACATAAACTACCCCGTCGTGCACAGTCACGACAACGCGGACTACCTGACGACGATGTTCAATCTGACGTACGGGCGGGCGGGGTCGCTTTTCATCGACATGCGCAACAAGTACGGCTTTGCCGACAGGAACACGATAATTTACGGGCACAACATGCGCAACCACTCCATGTTCTGGACGCTTACGCGGTACAAGGCGCAGTCGTACTACAACGCGCACCCGACGATGAGGCTCATTCTGCCGGACGGAAACTATGAGCTTCAGCTTTTCGCGGGGTTCGTCGCCGAGGAGAGCGAGGGCGAGGTGTGGCGCACAAAATTCGCCTCCGACGAGGCGTTCATCGACTGGATTAAGGCGGCGTTCGCGCGCAGCACGTTCCGGAGCTACGTGAATCTTGAGGAGAGCGACCATGTCGTGACGCTCTCCACCTGCTCGTATGAGTTCACCGGCGCGCGGTACGTCGTGATGGGCAAGCTTGTAAAGGTGAGCTAACGCCGAATCAGAGTTTAGTGTAGGCGATTTTGCCGACGAGGGTGACGGGGAAGCTCTCCCGCACCTCAAATTCGCGCGGACGATTGTACGGCGCGAGGGCGAGCTTACAGTACGCGCGGATTTCCTCTATCGCCTCGCCCTCGGGCGGGGCGTTTTCGCCCAGGATCAGGAACGCCTTGACGCGCTCCATGCGGTAGTCGTCGGGCACGCCGACGACGCACGACTGCTTCACGTATTCGTGCTTGTTCAGCACGCTCTCCACCTGAAACGGGTAGACGCTGTACCCCGAGGAGACGATCATGCGCTTGAGGCGGCCGCGAAAGTAGACGTAGCCGTCCGCGTCGAGCTCCCCGAGGTCGCCGGTGTGCAGCCAGACGCGGCCGTCGGAGTGGGTTTGCAGGGCGGAGCGCGTCTCCGCCGCGTCGCCGTCGTAGGCGGCCATGACGGTGGGGCCGCAGATGCATATCTCGCCGGTTTGACCGGGGGGAAGCTCCTCGTGTGTTTCGGGGGTCACGATTTTGAAGAGCGTGTCGCGGAACGGCAGGCCGATACTCCCCTCGCGGTGGCCGTCCGGCGGGGTGAGGCAGCAGGCCGTGACGCACTCCGTCAGGCCGTACCCCTCGCGCACGCGGACGGTCGCGCCGCGCTCCGACAGGAAGCGATCGACGCGGTTTTTCAGCTCCGGCGGGAGCGAGTCCCCGCCGGAGAACACGCCGAGCAGCGGCGAGAGGTCGAGCTTTCCCGTGTCGGGCAGGCGCAGCAGCGCCTCATAGAGCGTGGGGACGCCCGCGATGTAGTTCGGGCGGCGGTTTTTCAGCAGCTTCGCGTAGGATTTGACCGTGAAGCGCGGGACGAGCAGGCACGAGAGGCCGCCGACGAGCGCCGTGTGGATACACACGCCGAGGCCGAAGCCGTGAAATATCGGCATGACGGCGAGCATTTTTGTCCCCGGCACGACGCAGTCCCCCGCCTCGCCCGTGAGGAGCGCGCAGGCGTTGAAGTTGAGATTTGTGAGCAGGATGCCCTTTGTGCGGCCGCTTGTGCCGCCGCTGTACAGGACGGCGGCGACGTCGTCGCCGCGCGCCGGGTGCTCATACCCGCCCGCGAAGTTTCGGGCGAGGCGCAGAAAATCGCCGTAGCGCAGGACGTTTTTTGCGCGCGGCGGCTTTTTTTCGCGCAGACTGAGGGCCGCGCGGAGCGGCGGCGGCAGGGCGTCGCCCGCGCCGGTGAGGATTATATGCTCCGTGCCGCAGCTCTCGAGCGCGGGGCGGAATTTGTCGTAGAACTGATAGAGTGTGACGAACGCGCGGGACTTCGCGGACGCGAGATAGAACTCCATCTCCTCGCCCGAGGAGAGCGGGTGCGTCATGCAGGCCACCGCGCCGAGGAGGTTGAGCGCGTAGAACATCACGAGCGCCTGCGGCACGTTCGGCAGAGAGAGCGTCACGCGGTCGCCCGGCGCGATTCCGAGGGCGCGAAAGCTCTTGGCGCATTGGCGCACCTCGGCCTCGAGCTCACGGAAGCTGCGGCGGTGGCGCAGGTACTCATACGCCGTGTTGTCGGGGTATTTTTCACCCGCGAGGAACACCAGCGCCGCCATTGAGACGTCGGGATAGCCGCGCGTCACGGTAAAAGCTCTCCATCGCCGACGACGGGCGCGGGGGCGGCGTCCTTGAAATACTCGTCCATGATGACCTTCGCGATCTCCATGATCGCCGCGCCGGAGCCGCCGCGCTCCACAACCGTGGCGATGGCGATCTCCGGGTCGTCAGCCGGGGCGTAGCACACGAACACGCCGTTGTTGAAGTCGCTTCCCGTCTGCACTGTGCCGGTTTTTGCCGCGACGGGGACTTTGTAGTTGCCGAAAACGCCGCTCGCCGTGCCGAGCGTCACCGCGGCGCGCATCCCCTCCTTGAGTATCGCGATGAGGTCGCCCTCCGGGATTACGGAGCGCGTCACGGGCGTGTGCGCGAACACGATGCCGGAGTAGTCGGCGGATTTTACGTTGTGCAGCAGCGTGATCTCGTGCAGAGTGCCGCCGCCCGCGATTGTCGCGGCGTAGTTCGCGAGCTGTACGGGCGTGAATTCGTTGAGCCCCTGCCCTATCGACATGAGAAGCGTGTCGGCGTTCCACCAGCCCTCATTAAACGTCTCTTTTTTGTACTCCTCCGTGGCGACGACGCCCGTCGCCTCCGCGATCTCTATGCCGGTTTTCGCGCCGAAGCCGAAGTCGCGCGCGGCGGTGACGAGCGGGGTGAGGCGCGTGTCGTCGCCGACCTTGTAGAAGAAGTAGTTGCAGGACACCTCGAGCGCCTGAACGACGTCGAGCGCGCCGTGCGTCGCGCCGGAGGCGGTGTAAAGCCAGCACTTGGGCTGGTAATCCGGATACTCCGTGAACACGCCCTCGTCCACGATCTGCGTGTAGCGCGAGATTGTGCCGGCGCGCATTCCTGCGAGCGCCGTGACCATCTTGAACGTCGAGCCGGGGTTGTACGTGCCCTGCGTGGCGCGGTTGAACTCGTCGCCCGTGCGGGTGAGGGGGTCAAACGAGGGGTATGACGCGCTCGCGAGGATCTCCCCCGTCTTGACCTGCGTCACGACGACGGCGCCGCCCGTGACCTTTTGGTCCTCGGGGCGGTCGGGGTTCAGATCGAGCTCTATTATCTTGTCGGCGAGCGCGCGCTCCGCCGTCGCCTGAAGCTCTATATCGAGGGAGAGGTACACATGGTTGCCGGGCACGGCCTCTTTTTTCACGACCTCCGAGACTACGGAGCCGTTCTCACTCGTCCTCACGGAGAGCTCCCCGTCCGTGCCGTGCAGATACGCCTCAAACGCGGACTCCGTGCCGGATTTGCCGATTACGGCGTCCATCGGGTACCCGACGGCCCCGTAAAGCGCGTACTCCTTCTCGTCCATGCGGCCGAGGTAGCCGAGAATGTGGGCAGCCGAGGTCGTGTGGTACACGCGCTTCGCGCCGATCTCCACCGTGACGCCGGGATAGGCGCGCTCCGCGATGCGCGAGATGAGCTCCGCCGGGATATCCTCCGCGAACACGTAGGGCGCGAGGTTCATGATGACGCGCGTCTCAAGCTCGTACCGCACGCCGATTATGAGGCGCGCGTCCGTGATTCCGAGCGTGTAGGGTATGCCGTAGTGCTTTTTCATCCACACGATGAGGTCGTCCGCCGTGGCGTCCGCGTCGAGCTCATCGAAAAAGTCGAGGTATTTGTCCAGGCGCGTGCGCTGGGTCGCCGTCATGTCGTACGCGTACTCAAACGGCGCGCCGGCGGTGATGGGGAACGTGTCGTTGTACGCCACGCCGCTCTCGGCGGACATGTAGATGAGGTCGCGGATTATGGAGTTCGTCCCGTCGGCGGCGAGCAGCGCCGAGCGCGAGAGCACGACGTCATACGACGGGCGCGAGGAGACGAGAAGCACGCCGTTGCGGTCGAGAATGTCGCCGCGGCCGGCGCGGATCGTGTCCGTGCGCGTGGTCGTGACGAGCGGAAGCTGTTCCGTGAGGGAGTTCTGCTGCGCCACGTCGTATATTTGCAGCTTATACAGCGCGACGGCGTATATCGACAGCACCCCGACGAAGAGCACGAGGAGCAGCACGAGCCGCGCCGGGCGAAATAACTTGTTCATTGGACGCTTTCCTTTCTTCTGACGAGGCCGCGCGCGCCGAAGTACACCGGAACGGTGAACGGCAGCGACACGAGTCCCTGGCGTAGCGCCTCCGTGAGCAGGCCGCGCGGCGGAACGTCGTCAAAAAACAGCAGGGTGAACATCTGTACGAAGGAGCACAGCGCGAGCGCGCCGACGCACATGAGGAAATACGGCGCGAAGCCGCGCGCGATAACCGTGTCCGACAGGATTCCTATGGCGAGGCACATGACGGTGAAGAGCACGGTGAAGCTCGCGATCGGCTGGTTCATCGACAGGTCGCAAAGCGCGCCGGCGAACAGTCCGGCGGCGGCCCCCCTTGAGCCGCCCTCAAACATCGCGGCGCCGACGGCGGCCAGCGGCAGAATGAGCGGGATTGACGGGAGAGCGGTGATGTACGGCAGCACGAGCGCCTGCACGACGTAGACGATTATCAGAAAGAGCGCGTGATAGGCGAACGATATGACGTGGCGGCGCTTTGGCAGGCGGCCGGTGATGTTGTTGAATCTTGTCATCGCGCCCTCCTCAGTTCGCCGAGAATTCGGTGATGATATACACGTATGTCGCGCTCGTAATCTCCGCCTCGGGCGCGACGACGCCGTACATGCCGATTCCGGCGGCGTTTTTCATGATGCCCTCCACCGTGCCGATGACGAGCCCCTCCGGGAAGATGCCGCCCTTGCCGCTTGTAACCACGGTGTCGCCGGCGAGAATCGTCGTGTCGTCGGACAGGAAGTCGAGCTTCAGCTTCCCCTCCCGCATGAGGCGGAAATCGCCGACGGCGAGGCCGTCCGCGCCCTTTTCGCCGACGAGGGAGCCGGCCGAAAACGTCGTGTCAATCACGGAAACCGCCGTGGAGTCCACGCTTCTCACCTCCGTGATGCGGCCGACGAGCACGCCCGTCTCCGTAATCACGGCGTCGCCGACCTCGACGTCGGAGTTCGAGGAGCCGCGCGAGACGGTGAACGAGGACGACCAGTTCGACGCGCCGCGCGAGATTATCGTGGCGGGGTCGTAGGCGCGCTCACTGTGGCGGGCGGCGAAGTTGAGCAGAGCGCGCAGGCGCGCGTTCTCCTCGGAGGCCTCCGTAAACTCGCGGTAGTCCTGGTGGAGGTCGGCAATCTGCTTTTTGAGCGCGTCGTTTTCCGCGACGACCTTCTCGTAGTCGTACATGTAGCCGTAGATCGTCTCAAACGTGCGGGCGACGGAGGCCGCGGCCTGCTTTAGCGGCTTCGCGGCGGCGGAGAGCACGTCGGTGAAGACCCCGTCGCCGTGTCCCGTGCCCGCCGAGACGACGGCGACGGCGGCGATGAGCACCGCCGCGAGGACAATCGCGATATTCTTTCTTGTGAGGAAAGCTCTCATGGCAATTTACAGTTCCAATCCAATATTGTGTAGCATCCCGCGCAGAAGTCCGAGCGGGAGCCCCATGACGTTGTAATAGTCGCCGTCGATACGGGCGACGAGCCGCGCGCCCGCGCCCTGAATCCCGTAGGCGCCGGCCTTGTCCATCGGCTCCCCCGTCGCGACGTAGGCGGCGACGGCGGTATCCGACAATTCTCGGAATGTGACGCGCGTGCGCGCGTGCGCGAATTCGGCTGCGGCGGCGTTTTGGACGATTACGCCCGTGTAGACCTCGTGGGTTTTGCCCGAGAGGGCGCGGAGCATTCGGGCGGCGTCGGCGGAGTCCGTCGGTTTGCCGAAATACGTGTTGTCCAGCACGACGACGGTGTCGGCGGCGATTATTGTGTCGGCGCTGTGCGCGGCGGCGACGGGCGCGAGCTTCGCCGAGGTGATGGCGCGCAGGTTTTCCGGCGGCGAGAGGGCGGGATCCGGCGGAGGCTCCGCGACGGGGGCGGTAATCACCGTGAACGGGACGCCGAGCAGCGAGAGAAGCTCGCGCCGGCGGGGTGAGGCGGAGGCTAAAATTATACCCATCACTCCACGCCTTTATAATACAGGCCGCGCGTGAAGCCGCCGGGGGAATAGTCCCCCTGGCCGAGGTAGCTGCGCATGACGGACACGCACTCCGCGGCGTTCTCCGTCGTGAACGCGAGGCGGTGCGCCCACAGGCCGATATTTCGGAAGTCCGCGAGCCTGTCCGCGAGGAAGAGCTTGCGGGAGTTGAGCACCACGTTGCGGCAGGAGTCCGCGCTCTCCCGGATTACCGGGAAGCTCGCCCCGGTGCGGTCGGTGAGGCCGGAGAAGTTGCCGCAGGAGCACACGCCGAGGGCGGATTTGATTATGCAGTTCTCCGTGAGCATGAGCGGCAGGCGGCCGTAGGCGATTATCTCCGTGTCTATGGGCTTTTGCGTGTCGCGAAGCTGCGGTATGCTCATCTCAAACGAGAGCGTCGCGGAGACGAGGCCGAGGTCGCGCGCGACCGAGAGCGAGTGGGAGTTGAAGATGTTCAGTCCGAAGTCGCCCCGTGCGCGAAAGCCCGCCTCACGCAGCGGCAGAAGCTGTCCGAGGTTGCCGCACAGCACGTCGGTTATGCCGAGATTGCGCGCGGCGTCGAGGATTTTTTCGATTTTCGCGCGCTCTGAGTCGAACACGACGCGCGGCAGGACGGCGGCGATCGCGACGTCCGGCGAGTCGAAAAACGGCGCGAGCTTCGACGCGTGGCGAAGCTCCGAGACCGGTATGTACAGCACCGAGGGCGCGAGCGCGAGCAGCTCCCGCGAGAGCTGGTCGGCGCGGGTGACGGAGACGGTGAGCACGGGCGGCTCCGTCCGTCCGGCGTCCGTGAGCGTCGGGGTATACTCCGCCTCGGCGGGAGGGGCGAACGCGCGGCGCTTTTCCAAAAGCTCCGTGAGCGCGGCGCGGCGGAGCTCATTTATCGCGGCGACGGGGAGCGAGAGCTCCGGATCCACGCGGCACTTTACGCCGGCGCAGAAAAACGGCGTGCCGCCCGTCTTGTGGAGCTGGGTGGTGAGGGTCGCGGAGTCCGTGACGCGGTGGAACGCGGGCTCCGGCACCGCGCCCTCGGCGGCGGCGGTGTTGCGTCTGTCGTCGGCGGCGACGAGGCGCGACGGCTCTCCCCTGCGTATCTCGGCGGCGAAACGGACGGGGACGCGCTGGAACTCCCCGCTCATATAATTTTTGCGGGCGGAGCTGAGTATCTGCGAGTCGCCGGGGGTCTCGGGTTCCCGCACGCCGAACATGTCCGCGCCGAGTTTTTTCGTGTAGTAGCCGTCCGTGAAGCCCTGTCGCGAGAACGCGGCGGCGAGCGCGCGCATGTCCTCCGCCGTGGGCGTTCTGCGCTCATGCGCGGCGCGGGCGTAGATGCCCGTGACTATCGCGGCGTACTCCGGACGCTTCATGCGCCCCTCGATCTTCAGCGAGGCGACGCCCATCTTCTCAAGCTCCTCAAGGTGCGACACGAGGCTGTTGTCGCGCAGAGAGAGCGGGTAGTCGGTTTTGCGGCTGCCCGTCGCGTAGGGCAGGCGGCAAGGCTGGGCGCAAGCGCCGCGGTTGCCGCTGCGGCGGCCGATTACGGACGAAAAATAGCACTGTCCGGAGTGGGAGACGCAGTACGCGCCGTGGACGAACACCTCCAGCTCCACGGGCGAGGTGCGCGCGACGGACAGAATCTCCTCCTTCGGCATTTCGCGCGCGAGAACGACGCGTTTCGCCCCGCAGGCAAACGCGAGACGCGCGCCCTCCGCGCTGTGGACGCCCATCTGGGTGCTGCAGTGCAGCGGCATTTCGGGCAGCGCCTGTCGCAGCGCGCGCAGCAGGCCGAGGTCGGTGACGATTATCGCGTCCGCGCCGCGACGGGCCGCCGAGACGGCGGTTTCAAGCGCGTCGGGCAGCTCGCGGTCGGTGACGAGCGTGTTGAGGGTGAGGTACGTCTTGACGCCGCGCACGCGGCAATACTCCGCCGCGCGGGCGAAGTCGTCGGGTGTGAAATTTTTCGCGCCGCGCCGGGCGTTGAACGCGGGATAGCCCATGTAGACGGCGTCCGCGCCGTTCTGCACGGCGGCGGTGACGCCCTCCGGCGACCCGGCGGGGGATAAGATTTCAATCATATACGTACCTGTTATCCATTTGTAGGGGCTGATGTCCACATCAGCCCGGGTCGATGTGGACATCGACCCCTACGGTTTGTGTTTCTGCGATTCGGCGACGGCGAGTTCGTCGCAGCGGTTGTTGTATTCGTTTTCGTCGTGGCCCTTGACCCAGACAAATTTAACGCTGTGTTTTTCGAGAAGCGGCAGGAGTTCCTGCCAGAGCTCCGGGTTTTTGACCTCGCCGTCCTTTTTGCGCCAGCCGAGGCGCACCCAGTTTTTCAGCCAGCCCTTATTTATCGCGTCCACGACGTACTTGGAGTCCGAGTAGAGCGTGACGCCGCAAGGCTCCGTCAGGGCCGAGAGCGCCGCGATTACGCCGGTGAGCTCCATGCGGTTGTTCGTGGTCTGCGGTGCGCCGCCGGAGAGCTCGCGTTTTTTTGCGCCGTACAGCAGGATTGCGCCCCAGCCGCCGGGGCCGGGGTTGCCGGAGCACGCCCCGTCGGTGTAGATGGTGACGGATTTCAGTTGGAATCCTCCTCTGTCGGCGGCACTGCTCCCTCTGTCGGCGGTAACGCACCCCCTGTCGGCGGCAACGCGCCCCCTGTCGGCGGCAACGCGCCCTCTGTCGGCGAACCCCCTCTGTCGGCTGCGCCGACATCTCCCCCGCCGAGCGGGGGCGATAGGTCGGGTTCCTCGGGTTCGTCGGACGGGGCGTCGGGGACGCCGCCCCCTACAAGGTCGTCGTCAATTTCGTCCTCTTTGTCGGTGCGGGCGATGGCGATGACCTTTGCGCCGTCGTTCATCTTCATGAGGCGCACGCCCTGCGTCGAGCGCGAGAGCGTCGAGATGCCCGCCGCGTCCATGCGGATTATCGTGCCGTCGTCGGCGATGATGAGCACGTCGTCGGAGTCGGTGACGACCTTGATGGCCGCCGCCTTGCCCGTTTTCGCCGTGATGTTGTAGTTCTTTTTGCCGAGGCCGCCGCGACTTTGCGCCTCGTGCTCTCCCTCGCCGCCGCGCAGATACTCCGTTATATCCGTGCGCTTGCCGTAGCCGTTCTCCGTGACGGTGAGCAGTGAGCCGCCCTCACGCGCGCGGGCCGCGCCGATGCAGTAGTCGCCGGAGCGCAGGCGGATTCCGCGCACGCCGGCGGCCGTGCGTCCGAGCGGGCGCAGGTCGGTCTCCTTGAAGCAGATCGCCGCGCCGTCGTGCGTGGCGATGAGGATATTCTCCTCGCCGTCAGTGTCGCGCACGGAGATGAGCTCATCATCCTCGGACAGGTTTATGGCGCGCAGGCCGACGTTGCGGATATTTTTCAGCGCCGTGGCGTGCATACGCTTCACCGTGCCCTTGCGCGTGATGAACACGAGGTAGCTCGCCTCCTCCATGCGGGCGCGGATCATCGCCGTGACGCGCTCCCCCGCCTCAATCGGCAGGAGGTTTACGATGTTCGTGCCCTTGGCGGTGCGTCCGGCCTCCGGTATCATGTAGCCCTTGCGGCGGAACGCGCGGCCCCGGTTCGTGAAGAACAGAATATAGTCGTGCGTCGAGGCGGACAGGAGGTTATCCACATAGTCCTCCTCGCGCGTCGTCATCGCGGTTATGCCGCGGCCGCCGCGCCGCTGGGCGCGGTACGTGTTCGCGGGCTGGCGCTTTATATACCCGGCGTTCGTGAGGGTGTACACGCACTCCTCCTCGTCGATGAGGTCCTCGATATCTATCTCGTCCTCGACTGTGGCGATCTCCGTCTTGCGCTCATCCCCGTACTTGTCGCGGATCTCCTCAAGCTCTTCTATCAGCACGAGGTTTTGCAGCTCCGCGTCGCCGAGGAGCTTGAGGTAGTACGCGATGCGCTCCTGCAGGGCGTTGTACTCCTCCTCGATTTTCTCGCGCTCCAGCCCCTGGAGGCGGCGCAGCTGCATCTCAAGTATCGCCTTGACCTGAATCTCCGACAGGCCGAAGCGCTCCATGAGGCGCTCCGCAGCGTCGTTGTACGCGGCTCGGATTATGCGGATCACCTCGTCGATGTTGTCGCACGCGATGCGCAGCCCTTCGAGCAGATGCGCGCGCTCACGCGCCTTGCCGAGATCGTACTGCGTGCGGCGAATGATGACGACGCGCTGGTGCGCGAGGTATTCGTCAAAAATCTGGCGCAGGGAGAGGATTCGCGGCTGGGACTGGTCGTCCACGAGCGCGAGCATGACGATCGCGAACGTCGCCTGAAGCTGGGTGAGCGTGAACAGGCGGTTGAGCGTTACCTGAGCGTTCGCGTCGCGGCGCAGCTCAATCACTATCCTCATGCCGTCGCGGTCTGTCTCGTCGCGCATTCCGGAGATGCCGTCGATGCGCTTGTCGCGCACGAGCTCCGCAATGTTCTCCAAAAGCGTCTTTTTGTTGACCTGATACGGCAGCTCCGTCACGATTATGCGCGTGCGGCCCTGTCCGAACTCCTCAAAATCCGCCCTTGCGCGCACGAGTATGCGGCCGCGCCCCGTGGCGTAGGCGGCGCGGATACCCGCGCGGCCCTGTATGATTCCGCGCGTCGGGAAATCCGGGCCCTTGACGTACTCCATGAGGTCGTCGAGGTCGGCGTCGGGGTTCTTCAGCACGCAGATCGCGGCGTTGATCGTCTCCGTGAGGTTGTGCGGCGGGATATTCGTCGTCATGCCGACGGCGATGCCCGACGAGCCGTTGACCAAGAGGTTCGGGAAGCGGGACGGGAGCACGCGCGGCTCCTTGCGCGTCTCGTCATAGTTGGGATCCCAGTCCACCGTGTCCTTGTCGATGTCGCGCAACAGCTCATCGGACAATCGGGACAGTCGCGCCTCGGTATAGCGCATGGCGGCGGCGGGGTCGCCGTCCACGGAGCCGAAGTTGCCGTGGCCGGAGACGAGCGGATAGCGCATGGAGAACTCCTGCGCGAGGCGCACGAGCGCGTCGTAAATCGACGCGTCGCCGTGGGGGTGGTACCGCCCCATGACGTCGCCGACGGCGGTGGCGGATTTGCGGAAGGGCTTATCGCTCGTCAGATTATTCTCATACATGGAGTAGAGAATGCGGCGGTGGACGGGTTTGAGACCGTCGCGCACGTCGGGGAGCGCGCGGCCTACGATGACGCTCATCGCGTACGCGATATATGAGTCCTTCATCTCGCCCGTGAGGCCGGAGACGACTATTTTCTGTTCGGGAAAGGTGATATCGGGGTTCTTATCTGATTTTTTAGCCATTATTCAGGTGCTCCTTTTTGGGTCGTCGGGGACGCCGACCCCTACAGTTATATATCAAGATTCACAGCGTATTTTGCGTTTTCCTCGATGAATTCCTTGCGGGGCTCCACCTTTTCGCCCATGAGGATCGTGAAAATCTCATCCGCGGCGACTGCGTCGTCGAGCTCTATGCGCTTGAGCACGCGGGTCTCGGGGTTCATCGTCGTCTCCCACAGCTCGTGCGGGTCCATCTCGCCGAGGCCCTTGTTGCGCGACACCTCGACCTTTCCCTTGCCGTCCTCCCCGCGCAACTCGCGTATTATCGCGTCGCGCTCCTCCTCGTCGAGGGCGTAGCGCGAGGTCTTGCCGCGCGTGAGCTTGAAGAGCGGCGGGAGCGCCGCGTACACGTAGCCGCCGTCGATGAGCGGGCGCATGAAGCGGAAGAAGAACGTGAGCAGCAGCGTGCGGATGTGGCTTCCGTCCACGTCGGCATCCGCCATGATGATGACCTTGTGGTAGCGCAGCTTCGCGGCGTCGAAGTCCTCCCCGATGCCCGCGCCGAGCGCCGTGATGACGGGCGTGAGCTTGTCGTTGCCGTACACCTTGTCGGCGCGGGCCTTCTCGACGTTGAGCATCTTGCCCCAGAGGGGCAGAATCGCCTGAAAGCGCGAGTCGCGGCCGCCCTTGGCCGAGCCGCCCGCGGAGTCCCCCTCGACGATGTAAATTTCCGTGAGCGCGGGGTCGGAGACGTTGCAGTCCGTGAGCTTTCCGGGGAGCGACATGCCGTCGAGCGCGTTTTTGCGGCGTATGCTCTCCTTCGCGCGGCGCGCGGCCTCACGCGCGCGGGACGCGGTCATGGCCTTGTCCATCATCGCGCGGCCGACGGCGGGGTTCTCCTCGAGGAAGATGGTGAGCTTTTCCGTCATGATGTTGTCCACGAGCGTGCGCATATCCGAGTTGCCGAGCTTTGACTTCGTCTGTCCCTCGAACTGCGCCTCCGTGAGCTTGACGGAGATGATGGCCGTTATGCCCTCGCGGCAGTCCTCGCCGGTGAGCTTGTCGTCGCCCTTGAGGAGGTTGATTTTTTTGCCGTAGTCGTTGAGGACGCGCGTCAAGGCGGCCTTGAAGCCCGTCTCGTGCATTCCGCCGTCGGGCGTGTGGATGTTGTTCGCAAAGCTGAGGAGCAGCTCATTATAGCTGTCGTTGTATTGCAGGGCGATCTCCGCCATGGAGTCCGCGCGCTCTCCGGCGATGTAGATGACGTTCTCGTGCAGCGGGGTTTTGTTGCGGTTGATGTACGTCACAAACTCGCGTATGCCGCCCTCATAGCGGAAATCGTCGCGCGCCTCGCGCCCCGGGCGTTTGTCCTCGACGGATATTTTCAGGCCGGCGTTGAGAAACGCCTGCTCTCTCATTCGTGTTTTGAGCGTGTCATAGTCGAAGTTGATGTCCTCAAAAATCGTGGCGTCGGGCCTGAACGTGACCTCCGTGCCGGTTTTGTCGGTGTCGCCGACGATTTTCAGCTCCTGCGTGATATCTCCGCGCGAGAAGCGCATCTCGTAGATTTTGCCGCCCTTGTGGACGCGGACAATCAGCCACTCCGACAGGGCGTTCACAACGCTCGCCCCCACTCCGTGCAGGCCGCCGGAGACCTTGTAGCCGCCGCCGCCGAACTTGCCGCCGGCGTGCAGCACGGTGAAAACCACGTCGAGCGCAGATTTTCCGGTCTGCTCCTGTATGTCCACGGGGATTCCCCTGCCGTCGTCGCGCACCTCGATGATCTCACCGGGGAGAATCGCGACGGAGATCTCCGAACAGAAGCCCGCGAGGGCCTCATCAATCGAGTTGTCCACAATTTCATAGACGAGGTGGTGAAGTCCCGACGCGCTTGTCGAGCCGATATACATTCCGGGGCGGCGGCGCACGGCCTCCAGCCCCTCGAGTACCTGTATCTGCGACGCGTCGTAGTCCTCCGCGTTTCCGAGGGTGTTTTCGATGTTGTCAGTCATTATATCCTCCTGCGTTTTTTGTAGGGGCGGCCATCGGCCGTCCGCGGACGCGCAATGCGCGCCCCTACGTTAAATGCGTCTGTTTGCTATTCTGTTCGGTGTTAATTGCGATAAATAGTCACGAGTTGCAGTGACCACCAAACTGCGCGGCAGGCCGTCAGAGAGGTTTTCGACGCGGCCGGACTTCTCGCCGGAGGCGAGATATTCGCGCGTGCGGCGCGACCACGAGACGTTGTCGAGGTCGAATACTCCGATGACGTCCTCCTCCGGGACAATTTCGTCGCGCCCGAGTATCAGGTACATGAGACAAGCCTCCCGCCGTGTATTTCCATGACCCGGCCGCCGTCCGGCAGGGTGATTTCGCCCGGTTCGCAGCAGGTGATGAGCACCTGTCCGCCGCCGATGCGGCCGAGTACGAACTCGCGGCGGGTGACGTCGAGCTCTGAGAGCACGTCGTCGAGCAGCAGTACGGGCGCCTCGCCCGTGTCCCCGGCGATGATGTCGCGCTCCGCGAGCTTCACGGACAGCGACGCCGTCCTCGCCTGTCCCTGCGACGCGAACGCGCGCGCCGCGACGCCGTTGATCGCGACCTCCATGTCGTCGCGCTGCGCGCCGGTGAGGCACATGCCGGAGGCGATCTCATGCTCCCGGTGCTCGCGCTGGCGCGCCTCGAGCGCCGAGGCGATCTGTAGAAGCTCCGGGTTTTCCGTGTCCACGCCGCGCTCCGTTTTGTAGGCGACGGCGAGCGTCTCCAGTCCGCCGGAGCACTCCGCGTGGACGCGCCGCGCGCTCTCCCCGAGTTTTGTGACGAACGCCGCGCGGTAGAAGATCAGACGCGCGCCGGTCTCCGTGAGGCCGCGGTTGAAGTCGTCGAGCGCGTCGAGAAGCGACGGTTTTTCGCGGAAGTTTTTGAGGATTTTCAGCTTGTGGGCATAGAATCTGTTGAACTCCGCGAGGGCGGCGGCGTACCTCGGGCGAAGCTGGGAGATGCACGCGTCCAGCTCGCGCCGGCGCGTCTCCGCGCCGCCGCGCACGAGCTCCAGATCCGTCGGGTCGAACATGACGGCCGTGAGCGAGCCCGTGAGATCCGCCGTGCGGCGGAGCTTCGCGCCGTTGCGGAACACCTCGCGCCGTCCGGCGCGGGTCAGCCGCGCCTCCAGCGCGATATCGCGCCCGCCGGAGGTGATATCCGCGCGGATACCCGCGAAATCGCGGTCGAAGCCGATCATGTCGCGGTCGCGCGCGCCGCGGTGCCCGCGCCCCTGCGCGAGCAGACAGACGGCCTCAAGCAGATTTGTCTTCCCCTGCGCGTTGCGGCCGCAGATGACGTTTGCGCCGGGGGAGAACTCCGCGCGAAAGTCGCGGTAATTGCGGAAGCCGTCGAGCTCCAGGGCGTTAAGCACCATGCCGATTATACCCGAAAAGGGGAAAACGCATAATTATACCGCCTGCTCCCCCTCGGGGGGAAGGGGCTCTGTCTTGACCTTGAGCACGCGGTTTCCCACGCGGACGAGGGTGCCGTCCTTGATCTTGCGGCCGCGCGCCGTCACGGGGAGTCCGTCCACGAACGCCTCGCTGTTCTGGATGAGGGTTTTCGCCTCGCCGCCCGTGGAGACGATGCCCGCGAGCTTGAGAAGCGCGTCGAGCTTGATGAAGTCGCCCTTTACGGTGATATGCTTTATCGTCGGGATTTTAATTCTCATTTCGCACCTCATTTGAGCTTAATCTGACAGGCAGAATCATGTAGATGAAATTCTCCTCCGCGCCGTCGGCCGGGAGGATTACGCACGGCGTGACGGGCGTTGTGAGACAAATTTTCAGCTCGTCAGCCGGAGCCGCCTTGAGCGCGTCGAGCAGGTACCTGTTGTTGAAGCCGATCTCGAGCTTTTCGCCGTCGCCGTCCATCGCGCACTCGTCATGCGCCTGTCCGTAGGCGGAGATGGTGAGCAGGGACAGCGTCCCGTCGTCAAACACGCAGCGCACTGGGCTTTTCACCTTGTCGCTTATGATGAGCGACACGCGCTCCACCGCCTGCTCCAGCTCGCGCCGGGAGACCTTGAGCTCATACTTGCTGTTTTGCGGGATCGACGTGCGGTAGTTGAGGAATTCGCCCTCGAGCCGCCGCGAGATGAGCAGCGTGTTGTCGAGCTTGAAGATGACGTGCTTGTCGCCGACGATTATCTCCACGTCGCCGTCGCCGGCCGAGAGGATGCGCTCTATCTCCCCGAGCGCGGAGCCGGGGACGATGAACGAGACTGCCTCGGCCTCGCGCAGAAGCTCCTCCCGGCGCAGGGCGAGGCGGAAGCCGTCCACCGCGACGGCGGTGATCGTCTTGCCCTCCGTCTCAAACAGCGCGCCGGTGTACACGGGGCGGGACTCGTTGTCCGACACGGCGAAAACCGTGCGGGCGATCATGTCGCGCAGGATGCGGCCCTCGATGCGCAACGTCGTCTGTCCCTCGGCCGCCGGGAGCGCGGGGTAGTCGGCGGGGGGCGAGCCGACGATGTCAAACGAGGACACGCCGCTCTCTATCTTTGTGTTGTAGGAGGCGCTGACGGAGACTGTGACCTCCTCGCCCGGCAGGCGGCGGATGATGTCGCCGAACAGGCGGGCGTTGAGGATGACGGAGCCGCTCTCCGGGACGCGCGCGTCCGTCTCCGACACGATGCCGGTTTTCAGGTCGTAGCCCGTGATGCGCACGCGGCCGCGCTCGGTCGCCTCGATGAGCAGACCCTCAAGCGCGGGTACGGGACTTTTTGCGGCGGAGGCACGCGCGGCGATTGTGGCCGCCTGCACGAGCTCCGCTCTGCCGCATGAAAATTTCATAGCTTTTTTCCTCCGGAAGATTTTTTTCTTTTTTTTTGGAATCTGGGACAGACAGAGAGAATATAATATTTATTTAGCAGTAGTGGTCGTAGAGGGGAATTTTGTTGAAAAGGGGAAGAAGTGGCTGTCCCGCCTCATAAAGATTTCCACAGGTGTGTGTTGACTTCTCACGTAAAAAACACAACAATCCCCATCACAGCCATTGTAGAAGTTAGCGGGGGGACTTTGTCTCGTTGGACTCGACGCGGGTCTGGATGTTTGAGGTGATGTCGCGGATTGTCTGTACGTTGTCGCCGCCGGCGCGGACGTTGTCCTCGATGTTGCGGACGCTGTTTATCACGGTGGAGTGGTCGCGGCCGCCGAAGATTGTGCCGATGTCGGCGAGGGAGAGGGGCGTGAGGGTGCGCATGAGGTACATGGATATCTGGCGCGCCTGCGCCGTCGCGCGCGTGCGGCTGGGCCCCTTGAGGTCCTCCGGCGAGAGCATGAAGAATTTCGCGGTCTCCGCGATGATGATGTCGGCGGTGATGAGCCGCTCATTCTCGCGCAGCATGTCCTTTATCTGGCGCGTGACCTCCGCGACGGTGAGGCCGCGCTCCCCGTAAATATCGCTGTAGGCGCGGATTTTTTTGACGGCGCCCTCGAGCTGGCGCACGTTCGCGGACATGTTCTCCGATATGTACTCCGCGACGTCCTCCGGCAGCGCAAAGCCGAGCTCGCGCGCCTTGTTGTGGATTATCGCCATGCGCGTCTCGTAGTCGGGCGGCTGTATATCGGCGATGAGACCCCACTCAAACCGCGTGCGGAGCCTGTCCTCGAGGTGGGCGATCTCCTTGGGCGGGCGGTCGCACGTGAGGACGATTTGGCGGCCGGCCTCGTAGAGGGTGTTGAAGGTGTGGAAAAACTCCTCCTGCGTCGCCTGCTTGCCCGCGATGAACTGTATGTCGTCCATGAGAAACACGTTGGCGTAGCGGTATTTCTCGCGAAACTCAATATTTCGGCCGGCCTGTATCGCGCGCACGAGGTCGTTCGTGAAATCGTCGCCGTTGACGTAGACGATGTTGTACTCCGGGTGGGACAGGCCGAGGGAGCGGCGAATCGCGCGCAGCAGGTGGGTTTTGCCGAGGCCGGACTGGCCGTAGATGAACAGCGGGTTGTAGGTGCGGCCGGGCTGTTCCGACGCGACGGCGAGAGCCGCCGCCTGCGCGAATTTGTTGGAGTTGCCGACCACAAAGCGCTCAAACGTGTACTCCTCGTCCTCGCCCCGAAGCTCGCGCTGCATGTCCAGACGTGCGGCGAGGCCGGCGTCGTCGAGGACGCGCACCTCATACTCCCCGGGCAGGAGTTGGCGCAGCGCCTCCTTCACCGGGGCGATCCAGTTGCCGTCGATGACGTCGCGCTTGTACGGGGACGGGGTATGTAAAACGAGCTCACCTGCCGCGAGCTCCACCAGTTCGCAGTCGTTGAACCACGTGTCTATGGCGACGGAGGACACTTTTTCACCGAGAAGAGAGAGCAGACGCCCCCACACCTCGGCCTTTACATTGTCGTCGTTCATTAAGCGCGGCACCTCCGAAAAATTTGAGCTGTATCCAGAGGGTTATTATATACCTGTTTTGTGGAAAAAGCAATGGTTCTAAGAAAAAAGGACGCCTTGGGCGTCCTTTTTTCTGTCTTTTGCGAGGGTGGGGGGCGGAGAACCCCATCCGTCGTCGTATAGTGTGCCGGTGACGCCCTCGAGGTACACCCTGAAGGGGCTGTTACCGTTGCGGAGCTCGTTGAGGAACGGGAGGACGTCGTGGTTCGCGAGCTGCGTGAGCTCGCCCGTGCCGCTCACCGCCTCCGAGCCCGTGATAACGACGAGCGAGGAGTTCGAGGCGGAGAGGAACGTGTTGCCCGTGTAGCGCCCGAGGAGAGCGGCGAAATCGGTGATGGCGCCGAGGCCGAACGGGTTGCCGTCGAACGTCTCCAGCGTGCAGGAGTGCAGCGTCGTGTTCGCGGGCTTTGAGCTCCACATCGCGAAGCCGCCGGAGTGGTTGAGCAGGGAGCTGTCAGTCACGGTGACGCCGCCCGTCGCGGCCTCCCCGACGTACACGGCGTAGCGGTTTGTGCCGCCGGTCACGTCGTCCGTGAGTCGCACGACGACGTCGCTGAGGACAGCGCCGCCGCCGCGGCTGTCGGCGACCATGATCGCCGCGGCCTCCGTGCCCTGCTCGCGCAGCGCGTCGAAGTCCGTTATCTCAAGCGTCAGATTTTGCAGCAGGAGGTCGTCCTCCCCGGGGAGGAACGACATGTTCCGCAGGGTGTGCGCGCCGCCGTGGAGCGTGAGGTCGCGGTTTAGCGCGAGCTGCGTGTTCTCCCCGTCCACGTCGTCGGCGAGGACGAGCGTCGGGCGGTTGACGTCGGTATTGGCGGAGGTGACGAGCTCGTCCCGCGTCCTGACGTTCGCGAAGAGCGTCCACTCACCGTCGATTTTTTCGTAGGAGTAGCCCGTGCCGCCGTTGCGCGAGTTGTCCGTGAAGGTGAAGCTCTCCAGGCCGATGGGGACGCGGAAGCGCAGGCGCGCGGCGGCGTCGGGCTCTCCCTGGTCGCTCTGTGTGAGCGCTTCAAACTCCCACTCCACGCCGTCGGTGACGTCGGAGAACGCGCCGGAGTACGTCTCGTCGTCGGAGACGTCGTTATAGACGAAGGAGCCGGAGCTGAGGAGCGGCGCGGAGCCGCCCATGACGTTCAGGAGGAGCTGGCACAGCTCTCCGCGCGTGATGGGGTTTTGGGGGAACAGATTGTCGCCGTGGAACGCGCCGTCGAAGAGGCCGTGCTCCACGCACGCGGAGACGGCGTCGCGCGCCCACGGGGAGATGCTTCCGGCGTCGGGGTAATTATCGCAGGCGTCGTCGCCGTCCACGCCGGGGAGATACGTGCGCGCGAGCACGGCGGCGGCCTGCTCCCGCGTTACGTGGGTTTTGCGGCCGAACTCCGTGTCCGACACGCCGTTGAAGAAGCCGAGCGCGTGCATGACGACGATGGCGTTGTCAACCTCGCCGCCGGAGATGCGCGGAACGTCCCTGAAGGTGTGCGGCCCGCGCACGTGGAAGGTGCGGGCCCAGACGACGGCGAATTGCTCGCGCGTGAGCGCGGCGTCGGGCGCGAAGTGGGTCGGCGACACGCCGCGGACAAAGCCGCGGTCGGCGCAGTAGAGTATCGCGCCGTAGTGGGGATCCTCGTCCGTCACGTCGGCGAAATCCGGCGCGGCGGCGACGGCGCGCGACGTGAACATCGCGGCGGCCGTGAGCGCCGCGAGGAGAAGCGACATGGCGCGTTTGTATGAGTTATCCATATGAAAAACCCTTTCGTTCACAATTTTATGACGCGGTTATTTTGTGACGAAAGGGTGTGTCGGGATACGTGGAAAATTTTTATGCTTGCGGGGCGGGTTTTTTCGCGACGGTGACGGTTATGGTGAGCGTCGCGTCGTCCTCGGTTTTCTCGAGCGACACGGCGAGACCGTTTTTGCGCATGATCTCCGCGCCGCGCTCGACCGAGTTCACGAAAAACCTGTAATCCTTTACCATTATGACGGGCCGCGCGGGAATTTTTTCCGGAACAGGCTCCGGCGGCGCGGCGCGCGGGACGCCGAGCTGCTCCTCGATGTACTCCTCCGCCTGAGAGACGTTCATGTCGTCCGCGATCATGCGGCCGAGCGCCGAGGCCATCGCCTGCTCCGTCGGCAGGCGCAGCAGCGCGCGGGCGTGGCGCTCCGTCAGTCCGGCGGCGCGGACGGCGTAGAGCAGCTCCGGCGGGAGCTTGAGCAGGCGCAGCTTGTTCGCCACGGCGGGCTGTGAGCGGCCGACGAGACGCGCGATCTCCTCCTGAGAGTAGTTGTACAGCTCACGCAGGCGGTCGAGCGCGCGCGCCTCCTCGAGGAAATCGAGGTCGCGGCGCTGGAGATTCTCCACGAGCACGATGGCGGCGGATTGCTCCTCCCCCACGTCGAGGACGATGCACGGCACGTCGCGCACGCCCGCGAGCTTTGCGGCGCAAAGCCGGCGCTCCCCCGAGACGAGCTCATATCCGCGCCCCTCGCGGCGGACGGTGAGCGGCTGGAGCACGCCGTACTTCGCGATGCTCGCCGACAGCTCGCGCATCGCGCCGGGATCGGCGGTGCGGCGGGAGGTCGCGGGGTTCACGGAGATGCTTTCCGCCGCGAGGTAGACGACGCGCCCGGAGTCGTACAGGCCGCGTTTTTTTGTGAGCTGCATGAGAAAATCGCCCCGTTTCACACATATTGTGGTCTTTTGGCCTATGATAAACCATATATAGTAAAAAATATGCGGAAAACTGGGAAGCGACGAGAAAATATGGGAGCCCGAGATTTCAAAAGCGTGTTTGGTTGTATGAAAAATAAATTTTGCGTACCTATTGCAATGTTTGAAACCTTGTGGTATAATGTGGTACTTCCAATAGATGTGTTGGGATTATTTCGCGAATGACGCGGAGGTCGCTTGGGGGGTAGGTGCCTGAGATGAACAGAAAATTTGTTGCGGCGGCCGCGCTGTTCGGGCTCTGCGCGCTGGCGGCGTGCGTGAGAACGGGCGCGCCCGGGACGGCGGACAGCGTGGAGACGACGATTGTGAGCGCGCAGGTGCCGCTCGCGGACACTCCGGCGTTTGAGACGGCCACGCCGGCGATGGCGGAGCTGACGGGGAATTTTTCGGACGAGATGAAGCTGCCGCGCGGGCGGGATCTCGACCCCGAGGGAGGGGCGGATCTGCACGAGCGGGAGAGGGACGACGAGCGTGTCGTCTCGCGCGATTTTTACAACATGAGAAGCGGCGGGACGCTTACGCTTTTGCCGCGTTTTAAGACGTATCAGCAGTCGGCGGATTGGTCCTCCGGCCCGGCGGCGGCGCTTATGGTGCTCGACTACTTCGGGCGGCTCGGCGCCTACGACGAGTACGCGCTCGCGGAGTTTGAGGCGGAGGGCGGCGTGGCGGCGATATTCGAGGAGGTCGGCGGGCTTGTGCTCTCGATGGTCGGAGATGCGACGCCGACGTCGGTTAACGCGTTGCTGAGTGAGGGAGTACCTGTTTTGGCGCACGCTGACGGCGGGTGGGTCGTCATCATAGGCCGGTATCTGATCCCCGACTTGGACGAGTTTATTATCGCCAATCCGTATGACACGCAGGACGGGAACCAGGACGGGTACAGCGCCGTCCCGGCGGAGGAGTTTCTCGAGGGCGCGGACGCGCTGTTCGCGGTGAGTTCGACACAGTAGCGGAGAATATGAAAAGCGCGCCCCGAGAGGGGCGCGCTTTTTTGCGCTGTTGCGGCTATTTGAGCGCGTCGGCGAGGAAATTGAAGATTATATCCTGATTTTCCGGGGCGTTGAATTTCTCATCGCCGTGGAACGCGCCGGGGATCACGTCCAGGCGCACGCGGGACTCGCCGCAGACGGCGCGGATTTTCTCCGCGAGGGCGACGGACGCGGACGTGGGCACGACCTCGTCAAGCTCCCCGCCCTGTATGAGCGCGGGGGGAAGCGCGGGCGTGACGAAGTTCGTCGGGTCGGCGAAGTACGCGAGGGCGGGGTGCTTCCGCGGGTCAACGCCGAGGAAGAGCGCCGCGAAATCGTCCACCTCCGTCATGCCGGGGTACGGGCCCTGCGCGAAGGAGAACTCCGACTGCGCGACGAGGTCGTACACGCCGAAGAGGCCGATTGCGGCCTGTACGCGGCTCGAGACGTCGGGATTGCCCATGGACAAGTCCTCAAACGCGGGAATCTCCTGCGTTGCGGCGGCCATGAGCGCGTGGTACCCGCCCGCCGAGGTTCCGGCCGTCGCGAAGCGGTCAGGGTCGAGCAGATACGTCGCGGCGTTCGCGCGCAGGAAGCGGATTGCGGCCTTGAAGTCGAAAATAGGATACGGGAACACGCCGCCGTCGTCGGTGAGGCGCTGCTCCACGCTGACCACGGCGAAGCCGCGGTTGAGGCCGTCGATGACGACGGAGATCTGAAAATCGTCCTTCTCCCCGCCGCGAAACGCGCCGCCGTGGATGAAGATGATTGTCGGGAACGGGCCCTGCCCGCTCTCCGGCAGGTAGACGTCCAAGAGGTTGCTGCGGTGCGCGTCGGAGTAGCGCAGGTCGGTGAATTTCCGCGCGCCGTCCACGATTATGTGGGGCATCGCGAACGGTCCGGCGTCGGACGGGGGCGGCGCGACTTTGAAGGTGACCATAGATATCTCCTTTTTTATGTCAAAATATTGTTTGCGGCTTTATTTGCCGACGCAAAAACGCTCAAATATCCGCTCCACCGTGTCCTCGCGGATATTGCGGCCCGTGACCTCGCCTATCGCGCCGAGCGCGCCCTCAATCTCCACGAGCGCCGCGTCCGGCGTGACGCCGCGCGCGAGCGCGAGCGACGCCTCATGCACAAAGTCCGAGGCGCGGGCGACGGCCTCCGCCTGTCGCGCGTTCGTGAGTATCTCGCCGCCGGAGGCGTCCGTGAGCTCCGGGTACGCGAGGGCGACGGCGCTCTCAAGCCTATCCAGCCCGTCGCCGGTCTTTGCGGAGACGCGCACGACGTCGGAAAACGCGTCGCCGAGCGCGGAGACGTCGAGGTTTTGGGGCAGGTCGCTCTTGTTTATCACGGCGATGGCGCGCGACGCGGAGCGCGCAGCGGCGAGCGTGCGTTCGTCCTCCTCCGTGAGCGGCGAGGAGCCGTCAAAGACGGCGAGCACGAGCTGCGCGTCCTCTGCCGCGCGGACGGCGCGCGCGACGCCCTCCTCCTCCGCCGCGTCGGTCGAGCCGCGCAGGCCGGCGGTGTCCGTCAGGCGCACGAGCGCGCCGCCGAGGACGAGCTTTTCCTCAAGAGTGTCGCGCGTCGTGCCGGGCGAGGAGGTGACGATGGCGCGGTCACGCCCGAGAAGGGCGTTGAAGAGCGAGGATTTGCCGACGTTCGGGCGGCCGAGAATCGCCATGGGGAGGCCGTTTTTGAGCACGCGGCCGCGCTCAAACGTCGCGAGGAGCTCCCGCAGGGAGTTCTCGAGCTGTCCGAGCTGGAACGCGTACTCGCCGGTCTGAAATTCGTCGATCTCCTCGTCGGGGTAGTCCACGCTCGCGTGGAAATGGGCGGCGACGTCGAGCAGCTCTCCGTAGCCGCGGTCGATCCGGCGGCCGATAGCGCCGCCGAGCTGGGCTGCGGCGTTCTTCACGGCGGCGGCCGTCTCCGCCTCGATGACGTCGATGACGGCCTCAGCCTGCGTGAGGTCGAGGCGGCCGTTCAAAAACGCGCGTTTTGTGAATTCACCGGGGCGCGCGAGACGAGCGCCCGCGTCGAGCACGGCGCGCAGCACCTCCGCGAGCGCGGCGGGCGAGCCGTGGCATTGCAGCTCCGCCGTGTCCTCACCCGTGTAGCTTTTCGGGGCGCGGGAGACGAGGCAGACGCACTCGTCAAGACTCTCTCCGTCCGTGCCGAACACATGGCCGACCTGTAACAGACCGGGGCGAACCTCCGCCAGCGCGCGGCCGCTTGCCGAGCGGAACACGCGGTCGGCCACGGCGACGGCGTCCGCGCCGCTTATCCTCACTATCCCTATTGCGGCGATTCCGGGCGCGGTTGCGACGGCGGCTATTGTTGTGCGCATATTGACCCCTCCTATTTTCGGGTTATCGCGG
>JAISKU010000160.1 GCA_031261245.1 Oscillospiraceae bacterium
CTCGTCAAGGAAGTTGTACTGGATCATGCAGAAGTCCCAGTCGTAGGCGTCCACGATTTGCACGAAGTCGTCGCGGCCGCCGTGGTAGGAGAAGCCGAGGTTGACGATTTGGCCGGAGGCTTTCTTTTCGGCGATCCACTCGAGCGCGCCGAGGCCGAGGAGGCGCTCCCAGACGTTCGTGTCGGTGAGCATGTGCAGGAGATAGTAGTCGATGTGGTCGGTTTGCAGGCGCTCCAGCTGGGTGTTGAAGATTTTGTCGAAGTCCTCGCGCGTTTTTACGAGGTACGGCGGCATTTTTGTCGCGAGCTTCACGCGGTCGCGGTAGCCACGCAGCGCGCGGCCGAGCGTCGCCTCGTTGCCGGGGTAGACGTACGCGGTGTCGAAGTAGTTGACGCCGCCCTCTATGGCGCGGCGCACGAGCTTTTCGGTATCGTCAAAGCTGCGCGGGAAGCGCATACAGCCGAAGCCGAGGATTGAGAGCCTGTCGCCGTTTTTCGGATTGATTCTGTAATTCATGATGTCCCCCAAAAGTTTTCATTGCATTATTGAATATTCAGAGTAAAATAATACGTTGTTCCGTATTATAACTTGATGTGAGAGGTGTCCTGTAACATGGGAATCGGGAGACGCATAAAAAACGCGCTTATAGGAAAGCCGCTTGAGAGCAGTCAGCTCAGTCGCGAGAAGCTGTCGGTTTTTTGGGGGCTTCCGATTATGGCGAGCGACGCGGTGTCGTCGGTGGCGTACGCGATTGAGGAGATATTGCTCGTGCTCGTTCCGGCGCTCGCCCTCGCGGCGTTTTCGCACGTGCTTACGGTGACGGCGCCGATTATTTTGCTGCTGCTGATTCTGATATACTCCTACTCGCAGATAATCAAGCTCTATCCGGGAGGCGGCGGCGCGTACATCGTGTCGATGGAGAATTTCGGGAGAAAGACCGCGCTTCTCGCCGCGTCCACGCTGATTATCGCGTATGTGCTGACCGTCTCCGTGAGCATATCCTCGGCGACGGAGGCGCTTTTCTCCGCGTTTCCGGAGCTTGAGCCGCACAGGATAGTCATTTGTCTCGCGGGGATTGCGCTGATAACGCTTCTGAACCTGCGCGGGGTGGGGGAGTCGGCGAAGATTTTCGGCGTGCCGGTGTACGCGTTTATCGCGCTGATGCTTATTCTCCTCGTGACGGGCTTCGTGAAGCTACTCCGCGGGAGTTTGACCGAGATTCCGTACGCGGAGGGAGTGCGCAACGCGACGGGCTCCGCGTCCACGCTGATAGTTTTTCTGCTGCTGAGGGCGTTTTCGTCGGGGTGCTCCGCGCTTACGGGGGTTGAGGCGGTGAGCAACGCCGTGCCGCTGTTCCGCGAGCCGTCGCGCCGCACGGCGATACGCGTGCTCTGCCTGCTCGGCGCGGTGATCGTCTGCATTTTCGGCGGTACCGCGCTGCTCGCGACGCGGCTGAAGGTGCTGCCGGGGGCGGGGGAGACGGTGCTGTCGCAGATAGGGCGCGCGGTGTTCGGGAACGGGGCGCTTTACTACGCGCTTCAGGCGCTTACGATGCTAATACTGCTGCTCGCGGCGAACACTGCGTACAACGGGCTTCCGACGCTGCTGTCAATACTCGCGCGGGACTCGTACATACCGAGGCAGTTCGCGCACCGCGGCGCGAGACTGAGCTTTTCAAACGGGATAAGCTTTATCTGGATTGCGGCCTCCGCGCTCGTGCTGATTTTCGGCGCGGACACGCACAAGATGATTCCGCTTTACGCGTCGGGCGTTTTTATCACGTTCACGCTCTCACAGGCGGGCATGTTCGTCCACTGGGTTCGCGCGAAGTCCGAGGGGTGGCGCGCGAAGGCGCTGGCGAACGCCGTCGGGACGCTTATAACGACCGTGGGCGGCGCCGTCGTGCTGATTACCAAGTTTACGACCGGGGCGTGGCTGCTGCTGATTGTGCTGCCGGCGCTTATGGTCTTGATGAGCAAGATACACGGGCACTACTCCGGCATCGTGCAGGAGATAGACAGGGAGGAGTTCCGCGAGCTGTACCACCCGTCCGTGTCGAACAGCCGCGAACCGATAATCGTGCTGATGAACCGCCTGACGCGCTCCGGCGTGAAGCTGCTGAATTACGCCAACTCGCTCTCCGCGAACGTCAGGGCGCTGAGTATCGTGGAGAACGCCGAGCAGGAGGCGGAGCTGCGCGACCGCTGGCGCGAGTGGGAGCTGGACGTCGAGCTGGACGTCATATACGCGCCGTACCGCGACATCGTGGCGCCGCTTCACGAATACGTGACGCGGGAGGAGGCGAAGCTCGACAAGAGCGAGACGCTTTCCGTCGTCATGACGAAATTTGTCGATAACGGGCTGTACGCCGTTGCGTTGCACAACCAGACGCCGTTTTTCCTCCAGCGCGAGCTGTGCCGACACCGCAAGGTCGCGACGATTTTAGTGCCGTATATCTATTCCTGAGCGGGCCCAGCGAAATATTCGCGCACGGACAGGCAGTCCCTCAAAATCTGCTCGCGCAGCGCGGCGACGTTCTCAAATTTCATCTCCGGGCGTATGCGGGCGTGGAATTCCAGGCGCACCGTGCGGCCGTATAGGTTGGCCTGCCAGTCGAGAATGTGCGTCTCCGCCGTCACGGCGTCGGAGCCGCCGGAGACGGTCGGGCGGGTGCCGATATTTGTCACGCCGAGGCGCGCCGAGCCGTCCTCAAGGTACACGCGCGTCGCGTAGACGCCGTAGGGCGGGATGAGCACGCCGTCGCCGAAGGTCATGTTTATCGTCGGGGTGCCGAGCGTCCTGCCGAGGCGGTACCCGTAACGCACGTAGTCGGTGAGCACGTGGGGGTGGCCGAGATACTCGTTCGC
>JAISKU010000173.1 GCA_031261245.1 Oscillospiraceae bacterium
GCCGACGTGCTCGAGGCGCTCGGCGTGGACATCACCGTCCCGCCGGAGAAGAGCCTCGAGCTGCTCAAATCCATAAATCTCTGCTTCCTCTTCGCGCAGAACTACCACATCGCGATGAAGTACGTCGCGCCCGTGCGGCGCGAGCTCGGGATCCGCACGATTTTCAACATTCTCGGCCCGCTCGTGAACCCCGCCGGCGCGAATATGGAGCTTTTAGGCGTCTACTCTGAGGATTTGGTGGAGCCGCTCGCGCGCGTGCTGTCAAACCTCGGCGTGAAAAACGCCCTCGTCGTGTTCGGACAGGACGGTCTCGACGAGATATCCCTGTCCTCCGCCACGAGCGTCTGCGAGGTGCGCGACGGCACGTTCAAGTCCTACGAGCTCACTCCGGAGCAATTCGGTATGCGCCGCTGCGACAAGTCGGAGCTCGTCGGCGGCACGCCCGCCGACAACGCCGTCATCACGCGCGATATCCTGTCGGGGCGTGAGCGCGGCGCGAAGCGCGACGCCGTGCTGCTCAACTCCGCCGCCGCCGTCCACATCGCCCGCCCGGAGCTGTCCATCGCCGACGCCGTCGAGGTCGTGCGCGAGGTCATCGACAGCGGACGCGCGCTCACGCGGCTCGAGGACTTCGCGCGCCTGTCGTCCGGAGGAAAATCATGATTCTTGACGAGCTTGCCGCCACCTCACGCGCGCGCGTCGCCGCGGCCAAAACAGCGAATTACGACTTCGCCGCGGCGCTCGCCGCCCCGGGACTGTCCGTAATCGCCGAGATCAAACGCGCCTCTCCGTCGAGGGGCATTATTGATGAGAGCTTTCCGTACCTCGATATCGCTGAGGAGTACGCGCTTGCCGGCGCGGCGGCAATCTCGGTGCTCACGGAGCCGACGCGCTTTCTCGGCGACGACCGCCACCTGCGCGATATCGCGGACTCCGTCGCGAAGCCCTGCCTGCGCAAGGACTTCACCGTTGACGAATACCAGATTTACGAGGCGAGCACGCTCCGCGCCTCCGCGATTCTGCTCATCTGCGCCCTCCTGACGGACGGCGAGCTGACGCGCTTCCGCGAGCTCGCCGAATCCCTCGGCATGGCGGCGCTCGTCGAGGCGCACACGGACGCGGAGGTTCGCCGCGCGGTCGATTCCGGCGCGAAAATCATCGGCATCAACAACCGCGACCTGAAAACCTTCGACGTGGACTTCGCGCACGCCGAAAAACTTCGCGACCTGATCCCACCGAACGTGCTCTACGTCGCCGAGAGCGGCTTTTCAGACCCGTCGCAGGGCAAAATACTCCGCGGGCTGCGCGCCGACGCGGTGCTCATCGGTGAGGCGCTGATGCGCTCCGCCGACCGCGCATCGTTCATCGCCGAAATAAGGAGGACTTATGACGAAAATTAAGATCTGCGGCCTCATGCGTGAGACCGACATCGACGCCGTGAACGCCGCGAAACCCGACTACGTCGGCTTCGTGTTCGCCGAGAGCCGCCGCCGCGTCACGCCGGAGCGGGCTTCCGAGCTGCGCCGCGCCCTCGCGCCCGGAATCGTCCCCGTCGGCGTGTTCGTGAACTCCCCGCTGCGCGATATAATGTCCCTGCTGGATAGCGGCACAATCGAAATCGCGCAGCTGCACGGCGGCGAGCACGACGACTACATCTCCGTGCTGCGCGACTGCGGCGCGACGGTGATTCAGGCGATTCGCCACGGGCGCGGCGACGTGCCGTGCGCCCTCGCGGACTTCCACCTGTTCGACGCGCCGCGCGGCGGCAGCGGCGAGACGTTCGACCACCGCACGATACAGAGCACCGACAGGCCGCACTTCCTCGCGGGCGGAATTTCGGCGCAAAACCTCGCCGCCGCGCTCGCCCTGAACCCGTTCGCCGTCGATATCAGCTCCGGCGCCGAAACCGACGGCCTCAAGGACTTCAGCAAAATTCAGGAATTGGTAAACATATGTAGGGGCGCGCATTGCGCGTCCGCGAACTAACCAAACGGAGGTATCCACATGAAAAACGGACGCTTCGGCGACTTCGGCGGACAGTATATCCCCGAGACGCTGATGAACGAGATACACCGCCTTGAGGCGGAGTACGCGCGGTACAAAAACGACCCGGACTTCGTCGCCGAGCTCGACGCGCTTCTGCGCGACTACGCCGGCCGGCCGAGCCTGCTGTACTTCGCCGAAAAGATGACCGCCGACCTCGGCGGCGCGAAGGTCTACCTCAAGCGCGAGGACTTAAACCACACCGGCTCCCACAAGATAAACAACGTCCTCGGACAGGCGCTCTTGGCCAAGCGCATGGGCAAAACCCGCGTCATCGCGGAGACGGGCGCGGGACAGCACGGCGTCGCCGCCGCGACGGCCGCCGCACTCCTCGGGCTCGAGTGCGAGATATTCATGGGCCGCGAGGACACGGAGCGCCAGGCGCTGAACGTCTACCGCATGGAGCTGCTAGGCGCGAAGGTCAACGCGGTGACGAGCGGCACGCAGACGCTCAAGGACGCGGTGAACGAGGCGATGCGCGAGTGGGTCAGCCGCACGGAGGACACGCACTACCTCCTCGGCTCCGTCATGGGCCCGCACCCGTTCCCGACTATCGTGCGCGACTTTCAGGCGGTAATCTCCAAGGAGGCGCGCGCGCAGATTCTCGAGCGCGAGGGCGCGCTGCCCTCGGCCGTAATCGCCTGTGTCGGCGGCGGCAGCAACGCGATCGGCATGTTTTACAACTTCATCGGCGACCCTTCCGTGCGGCTCATCGGCTGCGAGGCGGCGGGGCTGGGCGTGGATACCGCAAAGCACGCCGCGACCGTCGCGCGCGGCTCCGTCGGCGTGTTCCACGGCATGAAATCCCTCTTTTGCCAGGACGAACAGGGCCAGATCGCGCCCGTGTACTCCATCTCCGCCGGGCTCGACTACCCCGGAATCGGCCCGGAGCACGCGCACCTGCACGAGATCGGCCGCGCCAAGTACGTCCCCGTCACGGACGAGGAGGCCGTCTCGGCGTTTGAGTACCTCGCGCGCACGGAGGGCATCATCTGCGCCATCGAATCCGCGCACGCCGTCGCCCACGCGCGCAAAATCGTCCCGCAGATGAGTAAAAATGAGAGCGTAATCCTCTGCCTCTCGGGGCGCGGCGACAAGGACGTCGCGGCAATCGCTCGCTACAGGGGGGCTGAAATCAATGAGTAGGATTGCAAAGGCTTTTGACCACGGCAAGGCGTTCATCGGCTTTGTCACGGGCGGCGACCCGAGCTTTGAGAAGAGCGAGGAGTTCATCCTCGAGATGGCGCGCGCCGGCGCGAACCTCATCGAGATCGGCATACCGTTCTCCGACCCCATCGCCGAGGGCCCCGTCATTCAGGCGGCGAATATCCGCGCGCTCAACGGCGGCGCGACGGTGGACGGCTGCTTTGAGCTCGCGGCGCGCCTGCGCGCGAAAACCGACGTGCCTCTCGTCTTTCTGACGTACCTGAACCCCGTGTTCCGCCGCGGGTACGACAAATTCTTCGCGGACTGCGCCGCCGCCGGCGTTGACGGCGTGATAATCCCCGACCTGCCGTTCGAGGAACAGCCGGAGGTCAAGGCTCCGGCGCGAAAATATGGCGTAGATATCATCTCGCTCATCGCCCCGACGAGCGAGGCGCGCATCGCGGAAATCGCAAAAGACGCGTCCGGCTTCATCTACGTCGTATCGTCGATGGGCGTCACGGGCGTGCGCAGCGAAATAAAAACCGACCTGCGCTCGATAATCGAGACGATCAGATCGGTCACGGACGTACCCGCCGCCGTGGGCTTTGGAATCAGCACGCCGGAGCAGGCGCGGGAGATCGCAAGCTTCGCCGACGGCGTAATAGTCGGCTCGGCGATAGTCAAGCTCTGCGAAAAGCACGGCGCGGATGCCGGGCGGTACATCTACGAGTACGTGAAGTCCGTAAAACCCTAAAACG
>JAISKU010000202.1 GCA_031261245.1 Oscillospiraceae bacterium
GAGATAAAATCCACGGACTTCAACGTCGTGCAGGGCACGGCCCCGGAGCTGATACGCCACTACATGGAGCTGCGCGGCATCGGCGTCATCGACGTGAGGCAGATTTTCGGCGTGGGCTCCGTGAAGGACCACCAGAACATACATCTCGTCGTCAACCTCGAGGCGTGGAAGGAGGGCGCGATGTACGATCGGCTCGGAATAAACGAGCAGACCGTGAATATCCTTGGTGTAGAGGTCGCGTCGCTGACCATACCCGTGCGGCCGGGGCGCAACCTCGCCGTTATTCTCGAGGTCGCGGCGATGAACCAGCGCCAGAAGTTCATGGGCTTCAACGCGGCGCTTGAATTCACGAAGCAGATCAACGCCCACCTCGACAACAAGCTGCAAAACAAGTAGGCAAGGCGGAGGCAATATGACCGATATTTCAGACCTGCTGCCCGGAATTGAGGTGCGGCGCGGCGAGCCGATGAGCGCGCACACGTCCTTCAAGATCGGCGGGGCGGTGGACGCGATGGTGTTCCCGAAAAGCGAGGGCGAGCTCGTCGCGGCGCTGCGCGCGCTGCGCGGGCGCGGGATTGACCCGCTTATCGTCGGGAACGGCACGAATCTGCTCGTCTCCGATAATCCGCGCGGCGTCGTGGCGGTAAAGACCGTGCCGGGCGTCGGAGAGCTGAGAGCTGAGGGAGAGCGCTCCGTCCGCGCCTCGTGCGGCGTGACGCTCGCGCGGGCGGCCGCGTTCGCCGGGGAGCGCGCGCTCGCGGGACTTGAGTTCGCGCACGGGATTCCCGGCTCCGTGGGCGGGGCGGTGTTCATGAACGCCGGAGCGTACGGCGGCGAGGTCGGCGGTGTGGTGCGGAGCGTCACCGCGCTGACGAAGAGCGGCGAGATCGCCGAGCTGTCGCGCGGGGAGTGCGGGTTTTCCTACAGGCGAAGCGGATTCCCGGAGGGAAATCTGATAGTTTTATCGGTTATATTCGATTTATCAGAGGGAAATCCGGAAGATATACAGCGTAACATGCAAAACTTTGCGGAACAGAGGCGCGAAAAGCAGCCGCTTGAGCTGCCCTCCGCGGGAAGCGCGTTCAAGCGGCCGAAGTCGGGCTACGCGGCGACGCTGATTGACGAGGCGGGGCTGAAGGGCTATCGCGTCGGCGGGGCGGCGGTGTCGAGGAAGCACGCGGGGTTCATCGTGAACCTCGGCGGCGCGAGCTTCGGCGATGTTTTGAGCGTCATGGAGCACGTGCGGGAGACGGTTTTTTTGAGGACGGGCATCGAGCTTGAGCCCGAGGTACGCGTAATATTGTAGGGGGGATTTATTGTGGAGATTCTGATCATTTCCGGGCTGTCCGGCGCGGGGAAGTCGCGCGCGGCGGCTGTTCTCGAGGATCTTGACTACTACTGCGTGGACAACATGCCCGTGTCCATGATGGCGGAGTTCGCGAAGCTGATTATCGCCACGCGCGGGCGGTATGAGCGCGTCGCGCTCGTCACCGACGTGCGGGCGACGAGGAACGTGCAGGAGCTTTTCGACGCGCTGGAGGAGATTCGCTCCGTCGGCGTGGGGTTCCGGATTCTGTTCGCCGAGGCGGACGTGGAGACGATAGTAAAGCGCTATAAGGAGACGCGGCGGCGGCACCCGCTCGACCCCGAGGGTGCGGGGCTGGAGTCCGCCGTGCGGCGCGAGACGCTGCTGCTCGCCCCGCTGCGCGAGCGCGCGGACGAGATAATCGACACGACGAACCTGACGCTCGGCAATTTGCAGCGGCGCGTCGCCGGGATTTTCTCCGGGGAGCCGAACGGCAAGGAGATAGGCGTGAACGTGAAGTCCTTCGGGTTCAAGTACGGCATACCGATTGAGGCCGACCTCGTGTTTGACGTGCGCTTTCTGCCGAATCCGTTCTATATACCCGACATGCGCGACAAGACCGGCCTCGACGACGAGGTTTACGACTACGTGATGAGCTTTGAGGACACGACCATGTTCGTGGACAAGCTGAAGGATATGATGGATTTCCTGCTGCCGCGGTACATCGAGGAGGGCAAGCGGTACCTGTCCGTGTGCATAGGCTGCACGGGCGGACACCACCGCTCCGTCGCGGTCGCGCGGGCGTTGCAGGAGCATTTGCAAAAGGCGGGCTATCCCGCCGACTGTGTACACCGCGACAGCGACAAGTAGGGGGCAAGACCGTGTCTTTTTCCGGCGATGTAAAAAACGAAATATGCCGCCACTTCCCGCCGAAGGCGTGCGACGTGCAGGCCGAGTGCTACGGGATACTGCTGTATTGCAACACGTTTTCGGGCGGTGAGGCGCGGATTATCACGGAGAACACCCGCCTCGCGGAGCGTATTCCCGCGCTTTTCCGCTCGGCGTTCGGCGCGGAGTTCGACGACGTGCGCACGCCGGAATCGGGCAAGCGGAGCTTTATAATCACGGATACGGCGAAGCTTGAGGCGATTTTCGGCGCGTACGGGTTCGTGCCCGGGGAGACGGTGTCGCACCACATAAACCTCGGGGTGCTTGAGGAGGACTGCTGCCGCGCGGCGTTTCTGCGGGGCGCTTTTCTCGCGGGCGGGAGCGTCACGGATCCCGCGAAAAACTATCACCTCGAGCTCGTGACGCCGCACTTCAACGTCTCGCGCGAGACGCGCTCGCTGCTGCTGGAGATGGAGTTTGAGCCGAAATCCGGGTCGCGCGCGGGAAACTACATCACGTATTTCAAGCAGAGCGCGGCGATTGAGGATTTTTTGACGCTTATCGGCGCGCCGGGCTGCGCGATGGAGCTGATGGGCGCGAAAATCGAGAAGGACGTGCGCAACCGCGTCAACAGGCGCGTGAATTGCGACACGGCGAACGTGTCAAAGACGGTGGACGCGTCGGCGGGGCAGCTTGAGGCCATCGCGCGGCTCGATATCGACGCGCTGCCCGAGAGACTGCGGGCGACGGCGAAGCTGAGGCTTGAGAATCCGGAGCTGAATCTCGCGGAGCTGGCGGCGCTCGTCGATCCGCCGATGACGAAGTCGGGACTGAACCACAGACTGCGGAAGCTGCGCGAGCTCGGGGACGCCGGGCGGGACGGCGGCATATAATACCTCCGAAAGTATATTTTCGGAGGTATTATTATGGACGGATATCAGCCCGTAAAGGCCGGCGCGCACGTTCTGCCCGCCCTGCCGTACGCGTACAACGCGCTCGAGCCCGTGATCGACGAGAAAACGCTTAGGATACACCACGATTTGCACCACAAGAAGTACGTGGACGATCTGAACAAGGCGGAGCTGGCGCTCGTCGCGGCGCGGGGCGCGGGCAATTACGATTACATAAAATATTGGGAGAACGAGCTGGCGTTCAACGGCTCCGGTCACATTCTGCACAGCGTGTACTGGCGGATTATGTGTCCGCCGGGCTCCGGCGGCGCGCCCGGCGAGTACACGGCGCGGTATTTAGACTGGTACTTCGGGAGCTTTGAGAATTTCAAGGCGCAGTTCACGGCGGCGGCGAACGCCGTCGAGGGCTCCGGGTGGACGATTCTCGGCTACAACACGGCGTTTTTCCGGCTTGAGGTGCTTCAGGCGGAGAAGCACCAGAACCTGACGCAGTGGGGCATAATCCCGATTCTCGTCTGCGACGTGTGGGAGCACGCGTACTATCTCAAGTACCAGAACAGGCGCGCGGACTACGTGAACGCGTGGTGGGGGCTCGTGGACTGGCGGGAGGTCGAGGAGCGGTTCGTGAACGCCGGGCGCGGCGTGATGCTGTTGGATAAGTGAAAAAACGCCCCGCCGAAATTCGGCGGGGCGTTGCTGTGTGTGCTATTTCGGTTTTTTGCTCTCGTGAACCCAGTCGATTCCGGCTCTCGCCGCGCCGAAGCCCACGCCGGGGTCGGCAAAGGAGGCGGCGGCGAGGCGCTCCGCCTCGTCCTGCTCACGAATCTGCTTCATGCCCTCCGGCGAGGCGTACTTGATGTACCTCTCGTAGTTGCCGCGCAGCATCTCCTCCGCGTTGTCGTACGGGAGTACGATGAGCTGGTCGTTCTCAATGGCGCGCTTTAGCCATCCGGCGAGCTCCACGGGGTCCATGCCCTGCGAGTGCATGTTCTTCAGGAACGCCATCGTCGTCTCCGTGGTGTTGTAGCCCGTGGGCGCGAGGCTCTCCGGGCGGTACAGCTGACACGCGAAGATGTTCGAGTTGATGTTCTGCGGGCAGAGCACCGTCGCGCCGCCGCCGTAGGGGACGAGCGCCTTGTAGTAGCTGTCGTGCAGGTTGAGCACCGCGGCCTTCGCGGAGTCATACGGGGCGTTGCCGGGCAGGCCCATGAACGCGGCGTAGGACGAGGTGGCGGCGATGTGGAACTCCTCCTTGTTGCCGTAGGCCTTGACCATGCGCGGCACAAAGATGACGAGGCCGTTGACGACGGCGTTGAAGCATACCCCGACTATCCAGTCGAAGTCCTCAAACGTCGAGGTCTCCGCCGGGCCGAACGCGTTGACGCCCGCAGTCTGAATGAGCAGGTGCGGCGGCGCGCCGAAAACCTCCTCGGCCTTGTCCGCGGCCGCGATGTACTCCGCGCGGTTCGTGAGGTCAACCTTGAGCGCGAGCACGTCCTCCGGCTTCGCGCCGGAGTACGCGATAATCTCGCCGACGGCGTTGTCGAGCGCGTCCTGCCGCATGTCGGCGATGGCGACCCTCATTCCGGACTTGGAGAACAGCTTTGCCTGCCCGAGGCCCGCGCCGGACGCGCCGCCGGTGATGAACGCGATTTTTCCCGCAAAGTTTTTCATTATGTCGCTCCTTTATGTGAAGTGTGCGTGTTTTTACAGCGCGAGGAGTTCCCTTTTTACGAGGGTTTTGATGAGCTGCACCTTGTAGGCGTTCGCCTCATAGGGCTTTGCGCCCTCCGCCGCCGCGATTCCCGCCGCCTCGGCGAGCTCCGGCGTTATCGCCTTGCCGTTTAGCAGCTCCTCCGCCTTTAGCGCGATGTACGGGACGGGCGCGACGCCGCCGATGCAGATGTGGTACCGGCTCTTGTCAGCGTTGACCGCAACAGCGAGGTTGAGCACGGGGAAGTCGATGCTCTTGCGGAACGCGAAGCGCTTGTATCGGGCGTTTTTCGCGAAGTCCGAGAGCGGAATCTGTATTTCGGTAAGCAGCTCTCCGCAGCCCAGTGTCGTGGAGCGCAGCACGCCGACGCCGAAGAAGTCGAGGTTGCCGATTACGCGCTCTGTCGTCACGAATTTCGCGATGAGCACCGTCAGTACCGGCGCGAGGTCGCCCTGATTCACGGCGATGCACAGGCGCGTCACGCCCGGCGCGGTCTCAAACGTCTCTCCGCCGAAAATCGAGTGGTATCTGTTGTCCCCCGTGAGCGCGAAACAGCGGTCGCCGCCCTTGCGGGCGCAGTCGAAGCGGTTGTTCAGCTTGCGGAAGTACCAGCAGCGCGGAAGCTGGCAGACGTTGCCGCCGATGGTCGTCGTCTCCCGCAGGGACGGCGACGAGGCGCTGCGCGCCGCCTGCGCGAGAATCGGGGCGCTCTCCTGCACAAGCGGGCTGCGGGCGACGTCGGCAAGCGTGGTGAGCGCGCCGATTTTGAGCGTGTCGCCGTCAATCCTGATGTAGTTCAGGTCGGGGACGGATTTGAGGTTTATCACGGTGTTCGGATACGTCCGGAATATGTCGTCCTTGAGCGCGGGAAGCAGGTCGCCGCCGCCGGCAAGGGCTACGGTTCCGCCTTTTTTGAGGGCGGCGGAAGCCTCATCCAGCGTTTCAGCGTTTATGTGGTTGAAAGGTCTCATAATTGCCTCCCCTCTCTAACATTTCCCGAGCGCTTTGAGCACCCGATCCGGCGTCGCCGGAGGATCTATCCACACGCCCGTGGCGTTGTACATGGCGGTGATGATAAGGTGCGAATTCGCAAGGTTGTGCGCGATTCCCGAGGCGCCGTAGGCTCCGTCGCCGCTGCGCAGCTCCAGAATCTCCTTGTCAACGATAGGCACGTCGAGCGTCGTCGGCTTTCTGTAGTCGATCATGTTCGCGTTGAGGCGGACGCCCGTCTCGGGATCCATGACATACTCCTCCATGAGCTGCGCGCCCTGCGAGAAGAATATGACCTGGTCTATCTGGCTCTCAAAGGACGTGCGGCGGATAACCTTGCCGGGGTCGGGCACGACGAGGTACTTCAGTATCTCCGTCTCGCCCGTCTCCTCGTCCACGGCGACCTCGCACCAGGAGGTGCTCATCGTGTCGAGCTTTCTGCCGAAGTACGTCGCCCACGCCGATTTCGGCGAGTTGCCGCCGTAGTTGGCCGTGAGCGTCTCCCCGCTCGCCTGTGACAGCGGGACAAACTTTGACGGGTCGGACTTGGCGACGACGTTGCCGTCAACTATGTCCAGCTCGTCGGCGCTGAAACCCTTGAGGGGGCTGTCCGGGCGCGGGAAGGACATCGGGCCGAAGCGCGTCACCGTCTTTGCGGCCTCCTCTGCGGCGGCCTCAAGTATCTTCCGCTTGAGGATATTGGCGCACTCCTTGACGATCCAGCCGTGGCCGGTGACGCCGTCGGAGCCGCCCGCCTCGTCGGTGTGCTGCGCGCGGTAATCGTAATCGACGACGATGTCGTCAAACTCGAGCCCGAGCTCCTCGGCGGCGATCATCGTGAAGCACTCCGTGCCGAACCAGCCCGCGATCGGGCCCTGCGTCGGGAAGTGTACCGCGCCGCCCCTGTACTCGAGCTTGCAGAAGTACGCCATGAACGCGTGGCGCGGGCACATCTGGTAGCGGAAGGAGCCGCCGTGCAGTCTGCCGTCGGGCAGGCGCTTTGTTCCGGCGGGGTGCCACTCCCAGTTCATGAGCTTTCTGCCGGTTTCAAGGCACGCCTCAAAGCTCGGCACCGGGCGCGTGTCGCGCTGGGAGTCCGGGCCGTGGAGGTTGAGCCGCGCGATTTCCGTCGGGTCTTTGCCGAGCTTTTCCGCCAGAATCGCGATTCCGACGGTGACCATGTCCCAGCTGTACGGCACAAACTGGCCGCACGTGTGCATGTAGCCGCGGTTGGAGTCCACGACCGTATATCTTTGGGATATGTTTTCGCATTTTAATGAGTAGTAGCCGTTCCAGTCCCTGTCGTACACCGTCATCTCCGAGGAGTTCGGCGTGCCGTGGTCGAGCAGGCTGTTGTCCTCCGCCGCTGTTATCAGGCCGTCCTTTGTGACGCCGAGCCTGATGTGGGCGAAGCGCTCATTCACGCACAGGTCGAAGTTGTCCGCGCGGGAGTTGCAGCAGCGCACGGGGCGGCCGAGCTTCAGACTCAGCAGCGGCGTTATCTCCTGCGCCATTCGCAGACCCCAGTCGCAGTATTTTCCGCCCTGGAATACGCCCTCCTGAATGACGTTGTCCTCCGGCAGCTTATACATGTTCGCAATCATGCCGCGGCGGCTGACCGCGCCCTCAATGCGGAGGGTTTTGCCGGGTTTGTACGGGTTCGGCTCGCTCCACCACGCGACGGACGCCTCCGGATTCGGGAGCATGGAGACGACGTCGTGAATGTTCACGTCGTATTCGAGTATGAAGTCCGCCTGCGCCCAGCCGGCGTCCATGTCGCCCTCGGTTTTCGTGGACCAGCCCACGTTGCCGACCTTGCGCGGGTCCTCCGGGAAGTGGACCGCCATCCACGGCAGCCCCTCGTCCGTGAGCGCGGGCGGGCCGTACGTTCCGGACTCGTCATACAGCGGGCCGCGTATCGGGGGGAACTCCGGGTCGAGTCCCTTTCGCACGTCCACGATGAAGGGCAGCTCCTCCCACTCGACTTTCAGGGCCTTGAGCCCCTCGTCGCACAGTCCCTCGCTCTCGGCGACGACGATCGCGCCGATCTCGTCGCCCTCGGAGTGTGCCTCGGGCATGAGGTAGCTCGATTTCTTCCCGCCCATGGGGCTGAGTTGCATGTTCTCAAAAAACGGGTCGTCCCACAGCACGACGTCCACGACGCCGGGGATTGCGAGCGCCGCCGACGTGTCGATACTGAGCACCTTCGCGTGGGCATAGGGGCTTCTGAGTATTTTGGCGTGCAGCATATCCGGCATTACGTAGTCGGAGCCGAATTTCGCGACGCCTGTGGCCATGGCGTAGGAGGTGAGGCCGGGTATGTTGGGCTTGCCGACCACCCTGAAGTTTTCCCGCAGTCCGTTTGCGCCGAGATAATCAGGCATCAGTCGTCACTCCCTTCCGCCATGACGAGCACCGCCTCCAGTATCGCCTGGGAGTGGCGGGGCTGCGTTCCGCAAATGCATATGTTTCCGCTCAGAGCGTCGTTTATCTCGTACTCCGTGGGGTTGGGATTCCTGTCTAAGAGCGCCTTCGCCGCGACGAGGAAGCCCGGCGTGCAGTAGCCGCACTGCATGGCGTCCCACTTGCAGTACGCGTCGATAAGCGGCTTCCACTTGGGGATGACCGCGATACCCTCGACCGTCTCAATCACTTTTCCCTCGCACTCGGAGGCGAGAAGGTTGCACGAGAGCGCCGGATACCCGTCTATGATGACGGTGCAGGAGCCGCAGGCGCCCCTGTCGCACATCTCCTTGGCCCCGATGAGGCCGAGGTGAAACTGCAACACCTGTTTCAGCGTCATGTACGGCTCAAATATGATGTTGCAGTCCTTTCCGTTTACGTTGAGCGTCATGGCTATGGGGGCCACGCTGCCCGGGTGCTCCGCGGCGTAATGGTCTACAAGCTCGGTATAGCTGAGGTACTGCCGCTGGCATATCGGGCAGCGTATTACTTTCGGCTGAGACGGCATCGCCGCGATTGCGGCGGCCGCCTGCTCACTCGCCGATTTCAGAGACGCCTGTATACGCGTGTTCTCCATCGTTGATACTCCTCTCCCTTTGTCCTCGATC
>JAISKU010000037.1 GCA_031261245.1 Oscillospiraceae bacterium
GAGTTCGGGTCGGCGTCCACCGCGAGTATGCGCTTGCCCTGCTTCGACAGGTGGCGGATCAGCATCCCGCACACCGTCGTCTTGCCCGTGCCGCCCTTTCCGGCGACGGCGATCACAACCGGCGCGGCTGCCATCAGCGCCCCTCCGTGTCTATTATGACCGTGGCGTTCACGAGGTCGATGTACGTCAGGCGCCCCTGCACGCGTATCTCGCTGTCCATCAGGTCTGTCAAAATAATCTCGTCCCCGTCAAAGGTTATGGTGGTGACGTTCTTCGCCATCACCGTCTCCGACGACTTTGTGTTCGCGTATGCCGTTGATAAACACATAATATTTCTCCTATAATGTCTGCGGCACCGCCGCAATCGCCCGCTCGATGTGCTCCGTGGCGCACTGCGCGTCGGCGAGGCTGTTCCAAACCTCCTCGGCCGCCGCGTCGAGCCCGAGATGCTCCAGCGCGTGGCCGAGCTCGTGCAGCTCCTCCTCGTGAGAGCGGTTGTGCGCGAGCGTGAACTTCAAAAGCGCCTCGGCCTCCTCGCGCGTCCCCGCCGAGCCGTGCGTATGCTCATGTGGATGATCATGCATTTTCGTACTTCTCCTTCGCTATCTTCAGCGTGTCGATTATCTTGATTTTCTGCGGACACACGCTCTGGCACTGCCCGCACTCGACGCAGTCGGACGCCTTTCCGCCGAAATTCGTCTCCCAGGAGTAGCCGAACCTCGCCGCGTTCGCGTCGCCGTAGATCAGCTCGCGGTTCATCGCGTCAAAAATGCGCGGAATCACGATGCTCTTGGGGCAGACAGGCGTGCAGTAGGAGCAGCCCGTGCACGGCACCCCGGGCAGCGCGGCGAGCGCGTCCTGCGCACCCTTGATTACCGCCTGCTCCGCGTCGGACAGCGGCTTGAAATCCTGCATGTACGACGTGTTGTCGTCCATCTGCTCGATGTTGCTCATGCCCGACAGCACGGTAATCACCCCCGGCAGGCTCGCCGCGAACCGTATCGCCCACGAGGAGTACGACGCGCCGCTCCCGCCCGCGTCGAACACCGCCTTCACGGAGTCCGCCGGGTTTGAGAGCATTCCGCCCTTGACCGGCTCCATTATGACGACGGGCTTGTGGTGCTTGTTCCACGCCACGTCGTGGCATGCGCGCGACTGCACCCCGCCCGACTCCCAGTCGGCGTAGTTTATTTGCAGCTGCACGAACTCCATCTCCGGGTGCTTCGTCAGAATCTCGTCCAGCAGCTCCGCCGAGTCGTGGAACGAGAAGCCCGCGTGCTTCACAAGTCCCTTTTCCTTCAGTCCCAGCACGTAGTCCCAGATCCCGTACTCGTCGAACTTCGCAGTGCGCGTCGCGCCGACGTTGTGCAGCAGGTAGAAGTCGAAGTATCCCGCGCCCGTGCGCTCAAGCGACGTGTAGAACATCGCCTTCGCCTCCTCGGCGTCCTTTGCCCCGCTCCACGCGGGCAGCTTCGTCGCGAGATAAAAGCTGTCGCGCGGATAGCGCTCGACAAGCGCGGCCTTTATCGCCTTCTCGCTCTCGCCGTTGGAGTAGCCGTAGGCGGTGTCAAAGTATTTGAACCCGCGCTCTAAGAACAAGTCCACCATCTTCTTCGTGTGCTCAAGGTCAATCGCGCCGCCGGGCCCCTCGCCTATCGTCGGCAGACGCATAAGCCCGAAACCGAGCTTGGGTATATTCTCTCCAAGATAAGACATAAAAATTACCCCCCGAAATACAAATTTTAACTTCTATAGAATATACCAAAAACGCGATTTCGTCAACATTGGTTTGACTTGTTCGTCCGATTTTGATAATATTAAATAAAAAAATGATAGGTAGTGTTTTTTTGACAATCTGGAGCCGCAATTTCATATGCGTCATGGCCGCGAACATGATGCTCTGCCTCGCGCATTTCGCCGTGAACCCGCTCGTCGCGTCCTACGCGACGTTCCTCGGCGCGGACACGCGCCTGACGGGCTTTCTCGCGGGCATGTTCTTCGGCGTCGCCCTCGCGATCCGCCCCGTGTCCGGCCCGCTCATCACAAAGGTCGATAAGCGCCTGCTGCTCATAATCGTGTTCGCGGCCGGCGTCGTCGCGAACCTCGGCTACGCGCTCTTCCCGACGATTCCGCTGTTCGTCGCGTTCCGCTTCATCAACGGCGCGCAGTACAGCTTTGTCGGCTCGCTCATCATGACGCTCGCGGGGGACAATCTCCCGCGTGAGAAGATGGCCTCCGGCATGGGCGTGTACGGCGTCGGCGGCGCGATCGGCATGGCGGCCGCCCCGACAATCGGAAGCGCGCTCGTCTCGCTCTCGGGGTACCGCGCGCTCTTCCTGTACGCCTCCGCCGTGCTGCTGCTCGCGATAATCCCGTGCTGCGTGCTCACCCCCGACAAAAAGACGCGGGAGGAGACGGCCTCGACCGGAAAATGGTACAGAAACATCGTCACGCCGCGCTCCGTGCCCGTGACGTGCGTGTCGTTTTTCGTGATCCTGTCGTACTCCCTGTACAACACGTACATCATCAAGACGGCGGAGTCGCGCGGCGTCACGGGCGTAAGCGCGTTTTACCTCGTGCTCGCCGCCGTACTCGTCGTCTCGCGCCCGCTGTCCGGCACGCTCACGGACAAATTCGGCATAAAGCGCGTGACTGTGCCCGCGCTCGTCGTGCTCGCCGCGTCCTTCCTCGTCGTCGGAAGCGCCAAAACGCTCCCCGGAATGCTCGCGGGCGCGGTGCTCGCCGCCCTCGGCTACGGCGCGACCCAGCCGACGCTTCAGGCTATGTGCGTCCAGACGGTGGAGCCTCTGCGTAGGGGCGTCGCGTCGAACACGATGTACGTCGGCATGGATTTCGGCTTCTTCCTCGGCCCGTTCTTCGGCGGACTGCTCATCGACGCGCTCGGCTACGGCCGCATGTTCGCGCTCGCCGCGATTCCCGTCGCGGCCGCCCTCGCCGCGCTGCTCATAATCCTCCCCGGCTACCTCAGACGCCAAAAGGAAGTGCAGAGATAAAAAATCGCCCCCGCCGCCAAAAGGAAATGCAGAGATAAAAAAATCTCCCCCGCCGACAAAAGGAAACGCAGAGATAAAAAATCGCCCCCGCTCGGCGGGGGAGACGTCGGCGCAGCCGACAGAGGGGGCAACCCCCCAAAGGGGGCTACCCCCCTTTTTTGCGCTCAAACACAAAAATCCTGCTTATCACATAATTGAGCACGAACACAACCACCTGCGTGGACGCCTTCGCCAGGAGCTCGCGGCGCAGCAGCGCGAAAACGGCGATGTAGCCCCAGTATTCCACCGCCATGGACAAGAGCCGCCCGCCGACGAACTTCCCGAACTCCGCCGCCACGCCGCCGAACCCGCGCACGCCGCTGCGGAACACAAACCGCCTGTTCACGACGTACGCGAACACAATCGCCGCCGAGATGGAGACGATGTTCGCCACCCTGTCGCGCACGCCGAAAAGCTTCGTCAGCAGCGCGAAAATCACAAAGTTTACCGCCGTCGTCGCGACTCCCGCAACGGCGTAGCGCACCGTCTCGCGCGGCACGCGCGCCCAAAGCGCCCTAAGTCTCTTCATCGTCCCGCGCGTCCGTCTCCGCGACCGGCTCCACTGCCGCCTCCGCGTCCTCCGCGCCGTACTCGACGCCGCCCGCGTACGCCTCCGTCTCCGTCGGAAGCCCGCGCGAGGACAGAAGCGCCCGCGCCAGCCAGCGCAGCGCGTGGTAGATCACGGCGAATATCGGCACGCCGAGCAAAAAGCCCCAGAAGCCCATCAGCCCGCCGAAAAGCAGTATCGCGAAGAGAATCCAGAACCCCGACAGGCCGAGCGACGTGCCCTGTATCCTCGGATACAGCACGTTCCCGTCAAGCTGCTGCAAAACCACGACGATAATCACGAAAATAAGCCCCTTCGTCGGGTTTTCGAGAAGCAACAGCAGCGCCGACGGCACGCCGCCGATAAACGGCCCGAAAAACGGTATGATGTTCGTCACGCCCACGAGCACGGAGATCAGCACGGCATACGGTATCCGCGCGATCGTCATCGCGATCCAGCACACCACGCCGACGATAAGCGCGTCTATGAGCCTGCTCGTCACAAAGCTCCCGCACGTGTAGTCGAGGAAGCGCAGCCCGCGAAGCGCGCCGGTCGCGAAGCGCGGACGCAGCACGGCGTAAAGCAGCTTCTTCACCTGCGCCGCGAACGTCTCGCGGTGGTACAGCAGGTACACCGCCACGACGAAGCCGATAAGCAGGTTTATCACCTCGCGCACCGCGCCTATCACGCCGCTCGTCAGGTTCGTGACTATCGTGTTCACCTGCGCGAGAAGCGTGGTTTTTAGCCACTCCGTCAAACTCTCCTCGATGTTCCCCACGAGGTTTATCACCGTGCGCTCGAGGTCGGGATTGTCGTCGAGAAGCCGCCGCGCCCACTCCATCGCCTTTGTGAAATACCCCGGAAGCTGCGAAATCAGGCTCTGTATGCTCGTGTAAATCTGCGGCAGCAGGAGCGCGAGCGCCCCGCCGATAAGCAGCAGGGCGAACACCATAGTCGAAAGAAGCGAGAGGATGCGCCGCTTGCGCGCGCCGCGCTCCGCCGTCTTGCCCTTCAGCCTGCCGTAGATGCGGTTCTCAAAAAAATTCATCGGCTTGTTCAGCAGATACGTCAGCACAAGCCCGTATATCACGGGCGAGAGTATGCGCATAAGCTCACGCAGCCACGCGAGCCCCGTGCGCCAGCGCGACGCGATAAAGAAGCACGCGAGCCCCGCGACGATGACGCAAAGCGCGGTTATCCCCCAGTACAGGTACTGCAAATTCCACCGAAACCGTTTTTTCATCTTATCTCCCTGTACATAGCGGGCGCGTCGGCGGGGCGCGTCTTTTCATCGACGGACAGCACCTGCACGCGCAGCCGCCGCTCGCCGAAGCGCACCTCCACGACGTCGCCGACCTTCACGTCCGCGCCCGGCTTCGCGTCGCGCCCGTTGACGGACACGCGCCCGCCGCTCGCCGCCTCCGCCGCGACCGTCCGCCGCTTTATGAGGCGCGACACCTTCAGATATTTGTCAAGTCGCATGTCGTCTCCCGTTTTGCTCAGAAAGGACGCGGTCGCGTCCTTTCTGCCTCGTCTTTGCTATTTCGCGATTATCTCGCGCAGGGCCTTGCCCGGCTTGAACTGCGGCACCTTTGTCGCGGGGATGCTGATGGCCTCCTTCGTCTTGGGGTTGCGGCCGATGCGCGGCGCGCGCGCCTTGACGTCGAAGATGCCGAAGCCGACGATCTGCACCTTTTCCCCGCTCAAAAGCGTCGCGGTGATGGTGTCGAGGGCGGCGTCGAGCGCCTTCTCGCTGTCCTTCTTCGACAGCCCGGAGTTCAGTGCGATTTTGCCTACCAGCTCGGTCTTGTTCATTTGTATATGTCCTCCTCAAAAATTAATTGCAAACTTCTATGTATCTTTATGGGCGTCGCCGCCCGTTAAAGCAACCTCTTCGCCCGGCGGTACCAGACGTCCATCTCCTCCGCCGACATTCCGGCGAGCGTAAGCCCCGCCCCGGAGACCATCTCCTCCATCTTGGAAAACCGCGCCACAAACATGTCGGAGGAGGCGCTCAGCGCGTCCTCGGGGTCCGCCCCGATCCTCCGCGCGACGTTCACCGCGGAAAACAGCACGTCGCCGAGCTCGAAGAACGCCCGCTCCAGATCGCCGGAGACTATCGCGGCGTCCAGCTCGTCCACCTCCTCGCGCAGCTTGTCAAACGCGCCGGAGACGTCCTCCCAGTCAAACCCGACCTTCGCGGCCTTCTTCTGTATCTTCTCCGCGCGCCAAAGCGCCGGAAGGCTCTTCGCCACGGAGGAAAGCGAGTCGGAGACCGTGCTCTGGCTCTTCTCGACGCGCTTGAGCTCGTCCCAGTTTTGCAAAACCTCGCCGGAGCCGCTCACGGTCACGTCGCCGAACACGTGCGGGTGCCGGAAAAGCAGCTTGCGCACCACGGCGTCCGCCACGTCGTCGAGGTCAAAGGTTCCCGCGTCGTCCTCGATGTCCGCGTGGAACACGACCTGCGTCAGCACGTCGCCGAGCTCCTCGCGCAGGTGCAGCGGGTCGTTCTCGTCTATCGCCTCGACCGCCTCGTACGCCTCCTCGAGGAAGTTGCGCCGTATACTCAAATGCGTCTGCTCCTGATCCCACGGGCAGCCCTCGGGAGAGCGCAGCAGCTTGATAAGCCGCCGCAAATCCTCGACGCCGTATTTGTCTGAGCTTTCAAAATTTACCATAGTTCCCTCCGTTACGCAAGAGCAAAATTCAATTTCTCCGAAATAAACACACTTTGTCGCTGAAAAACCGTCACGGCAGCCGCAAAAACCGCGCCACGCTGTCGCCCTTCGGCACATATTTCAAGTCCTCGCGCGTTATCGTCCGCGTCACTATAATCAGCGCCGCGTAGACCGCGACCGCGACGATCACCGCCGCCGCGAGGAAGAGCGCCTCCGCGCTCCGCCCGGTACCGAGCGCGCCGGAGAGCGCCCGCCGCGTGAGCCCGTACACGGAGTACGCCGCCACGCCCATCACGGCGGAGATGCAGAGCGGCTTCGCCGCCGTCCGCGCGACCCTCGCCGGCTCCGGCACCCTCATGCCGATTATGACGAGGTTAATGACCGTTATCGACGCGTAGCACGCGAGCGTGCCTATCGGCGACCCTATTATCCCGATCCTCGCGTCCCCGACGAGCACGTAGTCGAGCGCGAGCTGCACTATCCCCCCCGCGAGGTACGTGAGCATCGGCACCCTCTCGTGTCCGTTCGCCTGAAGCACCGACGT
>JAISKU010000068.1 GCA_031261245.1 Oscillospiraceae bacterium
TCTTTCAAATCCTGAATTATCAGCTTTCCGGTAAGCGACGAGAAAAACATCACAGCTCGCTCTTTGTCAAGCTCTCCGTCAATATATACTCTCATGTTGAGTCGAGGCGGAGATGCGTCAAAACGCAACTTACTAAAATCAGTAAATTCAAGCTTCATTTCTTTCTCAACCGCCCGTATCCTGTCGGACGACAATTTGTAGTACGGTCTGCCTATTAATATTGCAGACACAAGAATGTATACTAACAATCCGATTATGAACAAAGTAATCGCAATAGCAACTCCGGCAAATATTGTATTTGGCGATTTTTTCATCTTCACACCTCCACGGCTGTGCCGTTGTCGAAAAAGTAGATTATCCCCTCGCGGGCGGGCAGCCCGGTCACGCGCGTGAGGGCGCGCATGTACGCGCGCACCTGCGGCGTGTACAGCTCCGTTTTCGCGCGCACGGTGTCGTCGCCAAGGAGCCTGTCGGTCTTGAAGTCGATTACCGTGAGCGCGTCGCCCTCGCGTATCGCGAGATCCACGACGCCCTGAAACAGGATTTTGTCGTCGCTGCCGCCTGGGAAGAACTCCTCGGCGTCCGTGAGTAGGGAGAATTTGAATTCGCGGAATTTCTCATCGGCAGCGAGGACGCGCCGCCCGAGATCCGAGCGCAAAAAGCGCAATATCGCGCCCTCGTCGGCGGTCGCGCGCTGCTCCGGCGTCATCAGCCCGCGCTCCGCGAGCGCGTCGAGCTCGCGGGAGAGCTCCGCGGCGTCGGCGTAGTCGCGCAGTTCGATAAGCCGCATCGCGAGGTGGAGCGCCGTGCCGCGCTCCGCGCCCGTGAGGGCGGCTTTTTGCGTTATGAAATCGGGCCGGCGGTACGCGCGCTCGTGCGGGAGGGCGCGCTGTGCGTCCTCGGCGAGCTCTGAGTCGGCGGCGCGGTTTTTTATCTCCGTAACGGTGAGCTTTGACGGCAAATCGGGCGCTATCGGGTGCGGATACTCAAAGGGGATATACTCCGCGAGCTCCGGCGCGGGCACGGGCGCGGTTTCGGCGGAGACGTGCTCCTCCGAGACGTCGGCGGCGTCGATATATCGCACGTCGAAGAGCGCGGAGGCGTCGAGAGAGAGCGCCGCGAGCAGCAGAATGTCGCCGACGCCGGGCTGCCGCGCGAGCACGTGCGGCGGGACGGGGGATTCCATCTGCGGCGCGAGCTTCGCGGCGGCCTTTCGCGCGTCCGGGGCGGCATAGGTGATGATCAGCCGCTCCTTTGCGCGGGTCATCGCGACGTACAGCACGCGCAGCTCCTCGGACATCATCTCGGAGTTGAGCTGCTCCGCTATCGCGAGGCGCGGGAGCGTCGGGTACTCGATTCGGCGCTCCGTGTCCACGAGCTTGAGGCCCGCGCCGAGCTCGCGGTGGAAGAGCAGTTGCTTGCGCGAGTCGCCGAAGTTGAAGCGCTTTGACATGTCGGCAAGGAAAACCACGGGGAACTCGAGCCCCTTGGACTTGTGGATTGTCATTATCCGCACCGCGCCCGCGTCGCCGTCGCCCTCCTCGGAGGAGACGAATCCGCGCTCCCGCAGGCGCTTGATATAGCGCAGGAACTCGAACACGCTGCCGCGCCCGACGGCGGCCGAGCGCGCCGCTTCGGAGACGAGCCGCATGAGGCCGCCGCGCCGCGCGGAGCCGTTAGCCAGCGTTCCGGCGAGCTCGGGTAAGCGCGTGCGGTTGTAGACGTGCCACAGCATACGCTCCGCCCCGAGCTCGGGCGCGAGCGCGCGAAAATCGTCAAGCTCGGCGAGGAACAGCCGGGCTTTTTCGTCGCCCTCGGCGTATTTTTCGAGCGCGGAATAGAAGTCGCAATCGCGGTCACAGAGACGTATTTCGGCCAGCTCGTCCGGGGTGAACGCGTACACGGGCGAGCGGAGGACGGCGATGAGCGGGATATCGTCGCGCGGGTTGTCGATGACGGACAGCAGGGCGAGCGCGAGCTCCACCTCCGCGCGGTCGAAGAGCGATTCCGGCTCCGGCGAGGAGACGGGTACGCCGAGCGCCTTGAGCGCGTCGCGGTAGTATTTCGCGTTTGTCCTGGCGCGCAGCAGGATCACAACGTCGCCGTATTCGGCGGAGCGCTCTGTCTCCACGAGCGCGCGTATCCTGTTCGCGATGAACGCGGCCTCGGCTGTGCGCTTATCGGGAGAATCGTCGTCGCCGGCGGAGGATATCATGTCCAGCTCGACCGGCGCGCCGCCCGAGGCGTCGGTGCGGCCGGGCAGCAGATACTCGCGCGGCGTGTAGTCCATCTCACCGAAGGACTCCGACATGACGCGGGAGAACACGAGGTTCACGGCGTCGAGGACGGCGGCGCGCGAGCGGAAGTTTTGGGAGAGTATGACGCGGCGGCCGGGCGCGAATTCGTCGTCCGCGTCGCCGTAGGCGTTGTATTTTTTGAGGAAAATCGTCGGCTCCGCGAGGCGGAAGCGGTAGATGGACTGGCGCACGTCGCCGACGGTGACGAGGTTTGTCCCGTCGCGCGACACGGCGTTGAAAATGCGCTCCTGAATCGCGGACACGTCCTGATACTCGTCCACCATTATCTCGGCGTAGCGGCGGGAGACGTCGCGCGCGATATCTGTCGGTTCGTTCGTGTCAGGCTGCGTCAAAAGCCGCAGCGCGAGGTGCTCCAAGTCCGAGAAATCGACGATTTTGCGGCGGTTTTTCTCCCTCTCATACGCCTCGGAAAAATCCGACACGAGCGCGAAGAGCGCGGCGGTGACGGGATACACCGCGCCCATGTCGCGCGCGAGCTCCTCCGAGGACGCGGGGAAGATGTCCGAGATGTCGCGCAGCTCCTCCCGGCAGAGCTTCCACGCGGCTTTTATGTCGTCGTACCCGTCGCCGCGTAGCGGTTTTGCGCGCGAAAAGGTGAAATTCGCAGCCTCGCGCGCCGAGTCCCAGCCGTATGCGGAGACGACGAGGAAATTCTGCAGCTGTCCGAGCGCCTCGGCGAAGCAGTCGCCGTAGGCGTGAAGCGCCTCCGGATTTTCGGCGATGTCCATGATAATGTCGCCGAGGCGCGTGTCCCAATACTCGGCGGCGCGGCGGGCTTTGTCGAGCAGCAGCGCGCCCCACGGGGTGTTCGCGACGTCGATTGTGACGCCGGGGCGCAGGAGCATGAGCTGTTCGGTTATCCACTTCTCGGCGTCAAAGTGACTCCGCAACCCCTCGTATACGCCGAGCGCGATTTCGCCGAGGCGCGCGTCGCCGCGCCCGGGGGAGAGCGCGTCCACAAGCGCCTCGAAGCCCTCAAATTCGTCGATGCGCTCGTAGCGGTCGTCGAGAACGCGGTCGAGAACGGCGTCCTTGATCAGCTCGCACTCGCTCTCCTCGGCTATGCGGAAGTCGGGCGAGATGCCGAGCGCGTGCGCGTTCTCGCGCAGAATTCTGCCACAGAAGCCGTGTATAGTCTCAATCTGCGCGCGGTGGACAAGCGCCGTCTGCCGCCGCATGTGGCGGTTTCCCGGAGCGTTCTCAAGCTCCACCGCGATTGCGGACAGTATGCGCGAGCGCAGCTCGCCCGCCGAGGCGCGCGTATACGTGATTATGAGGAATTCGTCCACGTCGCGCGGGTCGTTTTCGTCCGTGAGGTAGGATATCAGCCGCTCCGTCAGGACGCGGGTCTTGCCGGAGCCGGCTCCGGCGGAGATGAGCAGCGCCGAGCCGCGCGCGGATATCGCCTCGCGCTGTTCGGGCGTCGGTGTGAAGTCGCGGCTCATACGGCGTCACCTCCAAGCTTTTCCCAGACGGCCGACGCCGGAAGATTCGGGAGCTCACGGTACTCGTCACCGGGCAGAGAGCCGAACGCGCACGCGGCGCGGTAATCGCAGTAGACGCAGGCCGTGTCGTCCTCGCGCCTGCGGTACGGGTCGGCGGCGATTTCGCCGCCTTTCATCTCGCCCGCGATGCTTTGCAGGTGTGATTCAACATGCGCGAGGAGCTTCGCGAGCTGCCCGGACGTTACGAGGCTGTCGCCGGAGTAGCCGGAGGACGTCACCTTGACCGGCAGATACAGCTTTTCCTCGCCGTTTTCCATCGCGTCGATGACGGCAGGGTCGTCGAGCAGCAAGCCGCGCCGTTTGAGCTTTTTCGCGAGCTCGGCGGCGATTTTTTCGTCCGGCTCGTCGTGCTGCGCGCTGTAAAGCTCGTCGCGCGCCGGTGTGTAGAGCGCGGCGGCGGGGACGGTGTCGGAGCCGCCGGGCGCGCGGCCGAGCGCGTAGATGTAGATGAGGAGCTGCATCCCGAGGCCGTTGTACACGTCGGAGAGTGAGAAGGATTTGCGCCCGGTCTTGTAGTCGGAGACGCGGAAATAGAGCCGTCCGTCGCGCTCCCAGCCGTCCACGCGGTCGATGAAGCCCGTGACCTCAAGACCGCCGGGGACGGACACGTCCACGGGCGCCTCAAATTCTATCGGCGAGAAGTCGGAGCGCGAGAGCTCGCGCTTCAGGTCGAGCGTCACGCGCTCCGTGTCGCGCGCGAGACGGCGGAAGAGGTAGCGGAAGCGCTCCGAGCGCTCCTCAAAGTCCGGATAGTTCGCCTCGAGGTACTCGAGCGTGAAGCGGCGCGTCAGCTCGCGAACGCGCTCCTCCTCGAGGTTTTTGAAACCGCCCGAATCGCGCGCCGCGGCGGATACGCGCTCAAGCACGAAGTGCGTGAATGTCCCGGCCTCCGGCGCGTCGAACACGATGGGCTCGAGCGCCCGCGCGCGCAGTGCGCTGCGCATAAAAAACGCGAATTTGCAGGAGGAGAAGCTCTCGACGCGCGTCGCGGACAGGCGCGGAGTTTCGCCGTAGAGCTTTTCGGACACGGCGGGCGAGAGCGTGCCACGTCCGGGCGCGGAATCGGATACCGCCGCGTATTCGGAGTGCGGCACGAGCGCCGAGGAGCGGTACTCCGACGGCTCCATGCGGCGTGGGGAGACGCCGTGAGCCGTCGTGAGGCGGCTCACCACATACGACGGCTGCGCGCCGGGAGTTTCGGGATACATGACGATGAGCTTTTCCGACGGGAGCGTGAGCGCGGAGTATATGACGTTCATCTCGCGGTACAACAGCTGCTCCGAGCCGTCGCGCAGAGCCACGCCGAGCGCCGCGATCATCTCGTCGCGCTCCGATTCCGACAGCACGCCAGTCTGCGACGCGATTTTGGGCAGATTCGCGTCCGTCGCGCCGAGCACAATCAGCGCGCGCACGTCGCGGCGGCGGCTCATCGCCATGTCGCCGAGGGTAACGCGGTCGAGCGAGACGGGAATGACGCCGACGTCGTAGCACGAGAGGAGCAGCGGCAGCAGACGCGAGAATTCGGCGACGGACATCGGCGCGTTTTCCGTCGCGAGGAACATCTGGTCGAGCGCGCGCACGATTATCTCCCAAAGCTGCGCGTACTCGTCCGCGAGGCGGTCAAAGCCGCGCTCCGCAAGCTCGCGCGAGCGATTTTGAATCGTGTCGGGCAGGCGTATCTCCTCGAGGAACGCGTAGAGGGCGCGGAGCATGTCGCCGCCCGTGCGCGAGGTTTTGAGTGTCTGCGAGAGCCTCGCGAGCGGCTCCGCGACGGCGCGGCGGGCGTTGTCGATACTCTCATCCGCGCCGCGCCACGGGGCGGAGCGCATCCAGACGGAGCCGCGAATCCCGCGGCGGATAACGAAGCCCTCCAGCGCGTCGAGCTCGTGCGGCCGCAGACAGGTGAGGTTTGTTTTCAGGTACGCGAACACGTCGCCGTACTCCCAATTTGAGGAGACGATATCGAGCGCGGCGGTAATCAGCTTCGCGGGCGGTTTTTCGAGCAGATCCTCGCGCCCGCCGCGAAACACGGGGATACCGGCGCGCTCAAATACGCTCTCACAAAGCTCGGGATAGCCGTCGTCGCGCGACATCACGGCGATATCGCGCCAGCGCAGACCGGCGCGCGCGAGCTCAAGCACCTTCGCGGCGGCGTACTCGCACTCCGTTATCATGTCGGGGGCGCGGAAAAGCTCGACGGCGCGGTTTTCGCCGAAGGTCGCGGCGCCGCCGGGCATTTCGATTATCTCGTACTTCTCTCCGCTCTCGAGCGCCGCGGTAATAATCCGCTCCGCCGTGTCGCGCGACAGGCGGAACACCTCGTCGTCGCCGTACAGGTCGGGCGCGGTGAGGCAGAAGGTGAGCTCCGCGCCGGCGTCGATGAGCGCAAGAATCACGCGCAGCTCCGGCTCCGTGAAGTCGTTGAAGCCGTCGAAATACAGCGCGCTTTTGGCGTAGGAGCTCTCACGAATAGTGTCCGCGAGGCGGCCGAGCGCGCCGCCGGGGTCGGTGACGCCGTCGGGAATGTGCGCGTCAAAGGAGGCGAGAATGAGCGATAAGTCGCGCAGCTTCGCGGCGAGCGCGCCGTCCGCGCGCTCAGACGCGTCGAGCAGACTCTCGGGCGTGACGGCGCTGTTTTTCAGCTCGACGACAGTGTACAGCAGCGATTCGAGAAATTGCGCGCGGCGGTCGGAGCCGCCGTAGACCTCGAGCCTGTCAGAAACTGCCGACAGCGCGCGGTGCAGCGTCAGGAGCATACCGCCGCCGTCGAGCGTCGTGCCCGGCGCGCCGAGCTCCTCGGCGACGCGCGAGGAGAGGCGCTTGAAGCTCAAAACCTCGCCGTGCAGCGACAGGCTGTCGCCGACGACCTCAAGCAGCTGGCGCTCCGCCGCGTGGGAATACTGCTCCGGGACGACCAGCGTCAGGCGCGAGTCGCCCTTTTCGGCGCGCGCGCGAAGCTCCTCCGCGACGCGCGAGGTCTTGCCGCTGCCCGCGCACCCGATTATCAGGCGTATCATCCGCTCACCTCCCGTTTTTTGTGGACATTATACCATACGGAAAAATATTTGTCGATTGAAAGAGTTGTTGCGTAAAAGCTTCAGATATGATAATATTTATAAAAACCTTTACGGAATTGAGGAAAACGATATGGCATTAAAGCCTTTTTGGATACAAAAGCACCCGCTGCTGTGCTCGCCGCTCAGGGTGGGAAACATCACGCTGAGAAACCGCATGTGCTCCGCGCCAATGGGCTTCCCGTATATCACGGCGACGGGGTGCGTGACCGACGATTTGATCGCGTTCTATGAGCTGCGCGCAAAGGGCGGCGCGGCGATTGTAACCGTGAGTGAGGCGTATACGCACCCCACGGGGAAGAGCCACGGGCGGCTGCTGAATCTCGAGGCCGACGGCGCGCTTCAGGGTCTGACCGACCTATCGCGCGCGATACGGCGGCACGGCGCGGCGGCGAGCATTGAGCTAAACCACAGCGGCATGTTCTCCGAGATGGACATACCGGACGGCGAGCGCGACGGCGAGCTTGTGAAATACGGCCCGTCTGACGCGGTTTTGCCCGACGGGAAGAGCGTGCGCGAGATGCCGGCGGAGATGATTGACGAAATAGTCGCGTCCTTCGGGCGCGGCGCGGCGCTGTGTAAGCGCGCGGGCTTCGACATGGTGATGATTCACGGCGGGCACGGGTGGCTGATAGAGCAGTTTCTGTCGCCCGCGATGAATAAGCGGACGGACAAGTACGGCGGCGCGCTTGAGAACCGCGCGCGCCTCGCGCTCGAGATTATCGACGCTGTGCGCGAGAGCGTCGGGAGGGGCTTCCCGATCGATTTCCGCATGAGCGGAGTCGAAAACATCCCCGGCGGGTACGAGCTTGCCGACGCCGTGGAGTTCGCGAAGCTGATAGAGGGCAAAATCGACCTACTGCACGTCTCCGCGGGCTCCGGAGAGGGCAATTTTGAGACGACGCACCCGCCGATGTTCGCGCCGCACGGCGTGAATGTGCCGTTTGCCGCCGAGATAAAGAAGCACGTGAACATTCCCGTCGCGGCCGTCGGCGCGCTCAACGACCCGGACGAGATGGAGCGCATAGTCGCCACGGGTCAGGCCGACCTCGTGTGCATGGCGCGGGCGCTTCTGGCCGATCCGGAGCTTCCCAAGAAGGTCGAGGCAAACCGCGACGACGAGATTTTGCGCTGCCTGCGGTGCTTCACGTGCCACGCGGAGCGTATGCTGACGCAGACGCGCGTGTGCGCGATTAACCCGATTATCGGGCGCGAGGTCGAGGCGAAATTCGCCCCGCCCGCGACCTCACCAAAGCGCGTGCTCGTCGCGGGCGGCGGCCCAGGCGGCATGATGGCGGCGCTGACGGCCGCCGGGCGCGGGCACTCCGTGACGCTGTGCGAGCGCCGCAACGAGCTCGGTGGAGCGCTGCTCGCCGAGGAGTGTATACCGTTCAAGCGCGAGTCAATCGACCTCGTAAAGACGCGGGAGTTGCAGCTGCGCCTCGCCGGTGTGGATATACGCTTCGGAGCGGAGGTGACGCCGGAATTCGTGCGGCGTTTCGCGCCCGACGCGCTAATTGTCGCGATCGGCGCGGAGCCGATAATACCGAATCTGCCGGGAATAGGTACCCCTCAGGACATAGACGGCGCGAACGTCATTGTCGCGAACGATCTGTCCCAAAAGCTCGCCGAGGCGGGGCGGCGCGTCGCGATAATCGGCGGCGGGCTCGTCGGCTGTGAGGCGGCGGTGTTTCTCGCCGGAACGGGGCGCGATGTGACGCTTATCGAGATGGGAGAGCGCATCGCGCCGGATTCAAACCCGAGACACAGGCCGATACTAATGAGGCGGCTTGAGGCGAGCGTAAAAATCCACACGCAGCTGCGCGCGACGGCCGTTTCGGAGCGTGGACTGCACGCCGTGAACGCCGACGGCGAGGAAAAGCTCCTCGAGGCGGACACCGTGATTGTGGCGGTGGGGCAGAAGCCGCTGCGCGCGGAGGCGGACGTGCTGCGCGGACTCGCGCCGGAGACCGCGTTCATCGGAGACTGCGTGGCCGCGAAAAACATACGCGAAGCCGTGTTCAGGGGATACCACGCGGGCCTCGACATATAGGAGGACGGATTTGTATATTGCTGTTGTTGACGGACAGGGCGGAGGAATAGGTAAGGCCGTAGTTGAAAAGCTCCGCGCGGCGTTCGGCAGGGACGTCGAGATAATCGCGCTCGGCACGAACGCGCTCGCTGTGTCGCTGATGATAAAGGCCGGAGCCGACGAGGGCGCGTCGGGGGAGAACGCCGTGGTGGTGAACGCGCCGAAAGTGGACGCGATAATCGGAAGCGTCGCGATACTCGCGGCCGACTCGATGCTCGGCGAGATAACCGCGCCGATGGCGGCGGCGGTCGCCCGCAGCTCCGCGAAGAAGCTTCTCCTGCCG
>JAISKU010000104.1 GCA_031261245.1 Oscillospiraceae bacterium
GCCTCGATTACGAGGCGCTTTTTCTCCGGCCTGCGCCACTGGAGCAGCGCGCGCTGCTGCGACTTCTCGCGCGGCGTGCGCGGAACGTACACCTCTTTCATCGTGCGCGGGTCGATGCCCGTGTAGTACATGCACGTGGACAGCGTGCCCGGCGTGGGGTAGAAGTCCTGCACCTGCTCCGGCCGCAGACCCGCCTTGTGCAGATACTCCGCGAGCGCTACTGCGTCCGCGAGCGTCGAACCCGGGTGCGACGAGATGAGGTACGGCACGAGGTACTGCTCCTTGCCGTAGCGCTGGTTGAGACGCAAATATTTCTCCGTGAAGCGATTGTACACCTCGTTCGGCGGCTTGCCCATGTAGTCGAGAACGCCGTCGATACAGTGCTCCGGCGCGACCTTCAGCTGCCCGGAGATGTGGTTTTTCACGAGCTCCGCAAAAAACTCGCCGTTCTTGTCGTACAGCAGGTAGTCAAAGCGGATTCCCGAGCGCACGAACACCTTTTTCACGCCCGGAATCGCCGCGAGGCGCCGAAGGAGCAGCAAATAATCCGTGTGGTCGGCGTCGAGATTCGCGCACGGCGACGGCGTGAGACAGCGCTTTCCGCGGCACATGCCGTCCGTGAGCTGTTTTTGGCACGACGGGCGGCGAAAATTCGCCGTCGGGCCGCCCACGTCATGGATATAGCCCTTAAAATCCGGCATTTTCGTCAGCTCCGTGACCTCGCGCACGAGCGACGCGTGACTGCGCGACGTGACCGTGCGTCCCTGATGAAACGCGAGCGCGCAGAAGTTGCACGCGCCGAAGCAACCCCGGTTGTGGATAACGGAGAACTTGACCTCCTCAATCGCGGGGACGCCGCCCATTTCCGCGTAGCCTGGGTGCGGCTCGCGCATGTACGGCAGTTCCGAAACGCGGTCAAATTCCGCCTCCGTCAGCGGCGGCTGCGGCGGATTGACGATCAGCACGCGATCCCCGTGCGGCTGCACGACAGCACGGCCGCTCACCGCGTCATGCTCGTCATACTGCGTCATGTTCGCCTCGGCGTAGGCGCGATTATCGGCCGCAACGTCCTCAAACGACGCGCAGGGGACGTATTCATACGCGCACTCCGACGCGTCGCGGGCGACAAACGCTGTGCCGCGCACATCCGTGATTTCGGACACGCTCTCGCCCTTTGCGATGCGCCGCGCAATCTCGAGCGTCGCCGTCTCGCCCATGCCGTACACGAGCAGATCGGCCTTCGCGTCAAGCAGAACGCTCCGCCGCACCTTGTCCTCCCAGTAGTCGTAGTGCGCGAAGCGGCGCAGCGACGCCTCAAGCCCGCCGACGATCACCGGCAGCCCGGGAAACGCCTCGCGCGCGCGGACGGAGTAGACTATACTCGCCCTGTCGGGGCGCAGACCGGCGCGCTTGCCGGGTGAGTAGAAGTCCTCGCTGCGCGTCTTTTTCGCGGCGGTGTACCGCGCGACCATGCTGTCGAGGTTGCCCGCGCCGACGAACACTCCGTAGCGCGGCGTGCCCATCGCGGCAAAGTCCGACGCGTCCGTCCATCTCGGCTGGGCGAGCATCGCGACGCGAAAACCCTCCGCCTCGAGTACGCGCGCGATTACAGACGCGCCAAAGGACGGGTGATCGACATACGCGTCGCCCGTCACAACGAGAAAATCGTAGTAATACCAGCCCCGCGCGCGCATTTCGGCGCGTGAGATTGGGAGAAAATCCCTAATCGTTTTCAACAGGAATCCTAATGTCTTTTTCCAGCACGTCGGGCGCCGTGCTCTCAAAGCCATACCTCTCAAAAAATTCGGCGCTCTTCAAAAACTCCGATGCAAGCGCCACGCGTACGCGGCTGCGCCCGAGCGCCCTGTAAACGGATATCGTCTGCCCGAGCAGCTGCACGCCGAGGCCGATGCCGCGAAACCCCTCAACTATGCGGTAGCGCGTTATCAATCCGACGCCCTCCTCCGCGTACAGATCGGGCGCGAGCTCTAAAAAACCGCACTCCGCGTCGCCGAGTATCGCGCGGAACGAGCCGGGCGCGGCCTGTGCAAACCGGATGTTCGTGTCGTCAAGGCCGCGCTTGTCGCGCCACCATTTTTGTCGGCCGAGAGTGCTGTTGTCCGCCGACAGGTGCGAGTTGTCGTTGTAATATTTCAGCGCAAATGCGCCGCCGGAATACTCCACCCGCGAGACCGACGTGTTGTCGAGGTGCTTCACTCGGCTTACGGCGGACTCCCCGGAGACGCCGAGCACGCCGCACAGAAACGCGCGAAGCGCCATGCCGTGGGAAAATACGGCGACGGAGCCGCCGTCGTGGCGCTGCGCAATCTCGCGAATTGTCTCCGTCATGCGGCTCTGTACCGACGCATACGCCTCCGAGCCCTCAACCTGCCATTTCCACGGGTCGTTGTTCAGATATACAAGCTGCTCTGTCTCAAACTTCTGCGCGTCTCCGAAAGTGCGATCCTCCCAAACACCCATGTAAATCTCGCGCAGGCGGGTGTCGGCGAATATCGGCAGACCCTTAGGCACGCTTATTGCCGTCGCAGTCTTTCGCGCGCGGTAGAGGTCGCTGGAGTACACCGCGTCTATATGTACCTTGTCGAAACGCCGTGACAACTCGGAGATTTGCGCCTTCCCGCGCTCCGTGACAAGGCTGTCGTACTGCCCGTGTACACGCCGATAGAGGTTGCCCTCGGCCTCGGCGTGGCGTATCAAATATACTGTGGTCAATTTAAGATAATACCTCCGGACAGCTCTGTTACGGAGCCGATTTTATGTGTGTTCAGATAGTCCGCGAGCCCGTCGCGCACGGAAATCGCGGCGTTCGGATATGTAAGGCTCGCGGTGCCTACGGCGACGAGGCTTGCGCCCGCGAGAAGCATCTCGGCGGCGTCCTCGCCGGAGAATATGCCTCCCATGCCGAGAATCGGTATCTTCACGGCGTTTTTGACCTGCCAGACCATGCGCACTGCAATCGGCAGAATAGCCGCGCCCGACAGCCCGCCAGTGTTGTTCGCCAGAACAGGGCGGCGCGTGTTGACGTCAATCCTCATGCCGAGCAGCGTGTTGATCAGCGACACCGCGTCCGCGCCCGCGCCCTCTGCGGCGCGCGCAATCTCGGCGATATCCGTGACGTTCGGCGAGAGCTTCACCAACACGGGCACGTCAGAGCGCTTTTTGACGGCGCGCGTGACCTCCGAGACGGCGGCAGGGTCGGTGCCGAACTGCATACCGCCCGCGCGCACGTTCGGGCAGGAGACGTTCACCTCGATTATGTCCACGCCGGAGCCCGACAGCTTCTCCGCCATTTCGGCGTACTCCTCGACGGACTCTCCGGAGATGTTCGCCACGATGCGCGTGCCGAACGCGCGCAAAAACGGCAGCTCCGTGCGTATAAACGCGTCAACGCCTGGATTTTGCAGCCCGACGGCGTTCAGCATACCCATCGGCGTCTCCGCAATCCTCGGTGCGGGATTGCCGTTGCGCGGCTTTGCGGTGAGACCCTTTACGCATATGCCGCCGAGCTCCGACAGGTCAAAATACTCCGCGTATTCGCGCCCGAAGCCGAACGTCCCCGAGGCCGTCAGCACAGGATTTTTGAACTCCACCCCTGCAAAAAGCACCTTCATATCCGCCATCACCAGACCACCTCCCGTGAGTCAAACACGGGCCCGTCCTTGCAGACGCGGCTCATCTTGTCCTCGCCGTGATCCCTCGTCGCGCACGCGCACACGAGGCACGCCCCGACGCCGCAGCCCATGCGCTCCTCAAGCGACACCTCGCAGTAAACGCCGTGCGCCGAGGCGAGCTCCGCCGTGGCGGAGAGCATCGCGCGCGGCCCGCACGCGAGAATCGACGTGTATTTCCCGGAGCGCAACAGCTCCGCCAGCGGCGACGTCGCGGTTCCGCGCAGCCCGCGGCTGCCGTCGTCCGTCACCGTGAATACGTCCTCGCACACGCCCTCAAATTCGTTTATAAGTATCGCATTTTCGCGGCTGCGAAAGCCGAGAACCGCCGTCGCGACGCCCGGCGAGCGGCTTGCCGCAAACAGCAGCGGAGCCACGCCGAGCCCTCCGCCGACGAGGAGCATTTTGCCGTCCGGCTCGTCGAAGCCGCGCCCGAGCGGGCCGAGGATATCCGCCTTTCGGCCGACGGCGCGGCTCGCGAGCCAGCGCGTACCGGCTCCGCGCACCTCAAACACCACGGTCAGCATGTCGCCGCGCACGTCGCAGACACTTATTGGGCGGCGTAGCGGTCGGCTGTGACCGCATTTTATGTGGACGAACTGTCCCGGCTTCGCCGCGCGGGCGATCTCCGGCGCGTCAAACGTCATAGAAAACACGCCCGGCGCGAGCGGGCGCATGTTCGAGATCGTAAAAATCGACTGTACAGGCATATTCTACCCCCTGTCTATATACGCGATGGCCGCGAACGCGGCGAGCTGTCCCTCGCCGACGGCCTTCGCAATCTGGTACGGCGGGCCCA
>JAISKU010000126.1 GCA_031261245.1 Oscillospiraceae bacterium
GTAATTACGAAGGCTCTGAGCGGCTTTTACTACGTGCGGTGCGGCGCGGAGACCGTGACGTGCCGCGCGCGCGGCCGCTTCAGAAATACGAACGAGTCCCCGCTCGTCGGGGATTCGGTCTCTTTTGAGCGCGACGGCGACAGCGACGGCACGGTCACGCAGCTCCACCCGCGCCGCAACGAGTTTATCCGCCCGCCCGTGGCGAACATCGACACGATGGTCATCGTCGCCTCCGCCGTCATACCCGTGACGGAGCCGCTGCTGATTGACCGCATGGCGGCGATCGCCGTCCTCAAGGGCGCGGAGCCCGTCATCTGCCTGAACAAGTGCGACATGAACACGGCCGACGTGCTTTTTGATACATACAGCCGCGCGGGCTTTCGCGTTTTCCGCGTCAGCGCGGAGACGGGCGACGGCACGGCGGAGCTTCTCGCCGCCCTCGCGGACAGGACGAGCGCGTTCACCGGCAACTCCGGCGTCGGGAAATCGAGCATACTCAACGCCCTCGGGCTGGATCTCGCCGTCGGCGAGGTGTCCGACAAGCTCGGGCGCGGCCGCCACACCACGCGCCACGTCGAGCTGCACTCCCTGCCCGGCGGCGCGCTAATCGTGGACACGCCGGGATTTTCGTCGTTCGACATCGGCATGATGGAGAACATCGGGCGCGAGGAGCTTGAGCGCGCGTTCTTCGACTTCGCGCCGTTTTTGGGAAAATGCCGCTTTCGCGACTGCGCGCACGTGAAGGAGCCGGACTGCGCCGTGCTCGGCGCGCTCGCGGACGGAAAAATCGTCCCCTCGCGCCACGAGAGCTACACAAAGCTGCTTGAGGCATCGCACGAGATAAAAGCGCGCGAGTATAAGTGAACAAACCGCCGCCCGCCGCGTATAATGAAGCAGACTCAACGAAAGGCGGTAATGCCAATGAAACGCTGCCGCGGCCGCGTGTCCGGCGGGGCGATACTCATGTGCGCGGGGATAATCCTCCTCGGCGGCGTGCTTCTGCCCGCTGCCTGCTGGTTCTTCGCCATCGGACTGTGCATGGTGCTCAAGGGGTATTCCATGCTTACCAAATCTGGCTGGAGGTTTTGAAATGATAGTCATCGCTCTTCCAAAGCGCCTTTCCGCGCTGTTCGGGAGAAAAAAGCGCGGAAAACGCAAAAAATAATAATTAATAACAAAAAACTGTTGACCTCGTAACCGACATGTGTTAGAATGCTTGCACCTGTCGGCGTACGGGTCATTTTTTGTCGCCCTTTGCGCCAATATCGAGCAGGGAGGCCAATAATAAGGAGGAGCCGTAATGCGCGTCAAAATCACCCTGCGCTGCACCGAGTGCAAGCAGCGCAACTACAACACGAACAAGAACAAGAAGAACACGCCCGACCGTCTTGAGCTGAACAAGTACTGCCGCTTTTGCAGGAAGCACACACTGCACAGCGAGACGAAGTAGTTGAGGTTAAACGGAAAGGAAGTGTCTTAAATGTCAGATGAGAACAACGAGGAACTGAACGAGGAACTGGAGCTCGATTCAGCCGAGGAGGAGCTCGCCTCCGAAGCGCCGGCGGACGTGAAGCCCCGCAAGGCGGACGCGTCGTCAAAGACCCCGGCGAAGAAAAAGGTGCGCAAGAAGAACCGCGTCGCACGCTGGTTCCGTGAGATGAAGAGCGAGCTGAAAAAGGTCGTGTGGCCCACGCCCAAGCAGATTACAAACAACACGCTCGTATCGCTTGTCGTCATGGTTGCGGCGGCGGTCGTCATTTGGGCAGTCGACCAGATAGGCGCGCAGATATTCAGCGCGTTTATCAAACTCGGAGGTTAAGATGGCCGATACCGATGCGATGTGGTACGTTGTACACACGTACTCCGGGTATGAGAACGCCGTGGCGACCACCGTCGAGAAGGCAGCCGAAAACCGCGGCATGACCGACCTCATTCTCGAGGTGAAAATCCCGACGGAGACAGTCACGGAGCTCGTGGACGGCCAGCAAAAGACGATGGAGCGCAAGACGTTCCCCGGCTATGTCCTGATAAAAATGGTCATGACGGACAACTCCTGGCACCTTGTGCGCAACGTGCGCGGCGTGACGGGCTTTGTCGGCTCGTCAAACAAGGCAATCCCCCTGACGGAGGAGGAGATTCGCGCGATGGACCTCGAAACGCGCGAGATTGTCGTCGGCTATGAGGTCGGCGGCTCCGTCAAGGTCATCGACGGCCCGCTTCAGGGCTTCCTCGGCACCGTCGAGGAGATAGAGACTGACAAGAGCAGGGTTCGCGTCATCGTCTCGATGTTCGGGCGCGAGACGCCCGTCGATCTCGACTTCGACCAGATCGAGGCCGTATCGTAAATTTCGGCACGTTTCCCAGTGGGAGGGGTTCAGAGAATCCCGCCGACACCACATTATATTAGGAGGAAATCACAGTGGCAGCAAAAGTAACCGGGCAGATAAAACTGCAAATCCCCGCCGGTAAGGCGACGCCCGCACCCCCGGTCGGCCCCGCGCTCGGCCAGCACGGCGTCAATATCGGTCAGTTCACAAAGGAATTCAATGAGCGCACGGCGAAGGACGCGGGCATGACGATCCCCGTCGTAATCACCGTCTACGCCGACCGCAGCTTCACGTTCGTCACAAAGACCCCGCCCGTGGCAAATCTTCTCTTGAAGTCCTGCAACATCGAAAAGGGCTCCGGCGTGCCGCAGCGCGACAAGGTCGCGAAAATTCCGAGCTCCGAGGTGCGCAAGATCGCGGAGCTGAAGCTCCCCGACCTGAACGCCGGAAGCGTTGAGGCGGCTATGAGCATGGTCGCCGGAACCGCCCGCAGCATGGGCATCACGGTTGTGGAGGGTTAGGACATGTACAGAGGAAAGAATTACAAAGAGAGCGCAAAGCTCGTTGACAAGGCGAGTCTATATGACGCGCCGGACGCGTTTGACATCGTAATCAAGGCCGCAAAGGCGAAATTCGACGAGACGGTGGAGCTCCACATCAAGCTCGGCGTCGATTCCCGCCACGCCGACCAGCAGGTGCGCGGCGCAATCGTGCTCCCTCACGGGACGGGCAAAACCCGCCGCGTGCTCGTATTCTGCAAGGATGAGCGCGTACAGGAATCGCTCGACGCGGGCGCGGACTTCGCGGGCGGACAGGATCTTGTGGATCGCATCCAGAAGGAGAATTTCTTCGACTACGACGTGGTCGTGGCAACGCCCGACATGATGGGCGTCGTCGGCCGCCTCGGCAAGGTGCTCGGCCCCAAGGGTCTGATGCCGACGCCGAAGGCCGGAACGGTCACGCCGAACATCGCGCAGGCAATTACGGAAATCAAGGCCGGTAAGATTGAGTACCGCCTCGACAAGACGAATATCATCCACTGCCCTATAGGCAAGGTGTCGTTCGGCAAGGAGAAGCTGGTGGACAACTACACCGCCCTCGTGCAGGCGGTCATCCGCGCCAAGCCCGCCGCCGCAAAAGGCCAGTACATCAGAAGCTGCGTCACGGCGTCAACGATGGGCCCCGGCGTGAAAATCAACGCGCTGAAACAGATATAACGGATATAACGAAAAAACAGGGGCGGCATATGCCGCCCCTGTCCTATTCCGTTAGTTCCCGCATAATCGCCCCGAAGACGCTCTCCGCGCGCTCGCGGAAGGCGTTTTCTATTTTTTTCGCCTGCTCCTCGCTCGCGGCGGTGACGCGCAGCAGCATCACCTCGTCACGCCCGTCGGACAGCGACATCTCCGCCGAGTACCCGCCGCGCCGCAAAATCGTGCGCGAGGTGCGCACGAGCTCGTCGCGCTCAAGCTTCGCACGCAGCTCAAGCGCCGCGCGCTCCGCGTGGCGACGCACGGAGTACGGCACGTCGGCCTCCGTGATCTCGCCGTTGCGCACGCCCTTTTCCGTGACGGCGTACTCGCCGCCCTCAAGGCCGAGGTGACCCGTCTTGACGAGCGAGTCCGCGCACGAGGCGACGTCGAAATACGTCAGCGCGCCCGTCCCCGGCGCGCCCGTCGCGAGCTCCGTGAGCGCCGCGAGCGTCACCGGCCGGCCGAGCTTGCGCGCGATGAAGAGTATGAGCACCTTGAGGTCTGTGTCGTTTCTAATCAGGCCGGGCATACGCCGCCTCCCGTCTAAAAAGTCGCTCTTTTTGTACATTGTACCAGAAATTCTCCGTCAAAACAAGCTCGGATTGACATAACGCCGCTTCAAGTGTAAAATAATCGAAAAATGCCACAGCTTATGAGGTAAACGATGAAAAAACTTATTATATTCCTTGCCGCCGCGCTGACCCTGCTCTCCGCCTGCAAAAAATCGGGCGAGCCTGCGGAGCCGGAGCCGACTGCGACGCCGACTATGCCGCCCATCGTCGTCATCACCCCGACGCCCTCCCCCACGCCGACGCCGGAGCCGACGCCCACGCCGTCCGCGCCGTACACCGGCCCGCGCAATCCGCTCTCCGGCCTGCCGATTGCCGAGGAGCTCGTCGCGGCGCGCCCGATGGCGGTCATGATAAATAACCGCAAGATCGCGCAGCCGCAGCTCGGCGTGTCAAAGGCGGACATCATCTTTGAGGTTCCCGTCGAGGGCGGGATAACGCGTATGCTCGCGGTGTTTCAGGACGCGTCGGACGCGGGCGTGATCGGAAGCGTGCGCAGCGCGCGGCCGTATTACGTCGATCTCGCGCAGGCGTTTGACGCGGTGTACATCCACGCGGGCGGCTCGCCCGGCGCGTACCAGATACTCGCGTCGCGCGGCATCACCCATCTCGACGGCGTGAACGGTAAGAAGCAGGACATCTTCTACCGCGACTCCGACCGTCAGAAAAACATGGGCTACGAGCACAGCATGGTCACGACGGGCGAGCGCATCGCGAAATACCTCCCGACGTACGGGTTCCGTCTTGAGCACGAGGCGGGCTACGCGCCGCCGCTGAAATTTGAGGAGGACTACGCGTTTGCGGGCAAGGAGCCCGCCGGCGCGATAAAGGTGGTTTTCTCCTCAGCGAAGTCCACGTCGCTTACATACGACGATGCTTCCGGCGAATATCTCGCGTCGCAGCACGGCGGGGAGTGGAAGGACGGCAACGACGGCGCGCGCGTGGCTTTTGCCAACGCGCTCGTCCTGAAAACCGCGATTAACGTCATCAAGGGCGACTCCGAGGGGCGGCTCACCGTGAATCTCACCGGCGACGGCGACGGCTATCTCGCTATCGGCGGCACATACGCGCCGATAAAGTGGTCAAAGGCGGGCGCGGCGGAGCCGTTCGTGTTCACCGACGCCGCGGGCGCCGAAATTACGCTCCGCGCCGGGCACACGTACGTCGCGATAATCTCAAACTCCGCGTCCGTCGAGTTTTCGGAGGCGGCGCGATGAGGATTGTTGACGCAAAATTGATTACCGACGCCGTCGCGCGGCTGTGCGTGGAGGCGAACATAAACCTGCCACGCGACGTGCGCGGCGCGGTGCGCGGCGCGCGCGAAACGGAGCCGTGGGAGACGGCGCGCGGCGTGCTCTCGACGATTGAGGAGAACTCGGAGCTGGCGTCAACGCTCGGAATACCCGTGTGTCAGGACACGGGCATGGCGTGCGTGTTCCTCGACGTCGGGCGCGACGCGCACATAGACGGCGACGTGTACGACGCCGTGAACGCGGGCGTTGCGCGCGGCTACGCGGAGGGGTTTCTGCGAAAATCCATCGTCGGCGACCCTCTGCGCCGCGTGAACACGGGCGACAACACCCCGGCGGCGCTCTACCTCGATATCGTGCCGGGCGACAAAATCACCGTCACCGTCGCGCCGAAGGGCTTCGGGAGCGAGAACATGAGCCGCGTAAAGATGCTCCGCCCGTCGGACGGCGCGGACGGCGTTGTTGACTTCGTGGTTGAGACTGTCGAGCTCGCGGGAGGCAACCCGTGCCCGCCTATCGTCGTCGGCGTCGGGCTCGGCGGCAACTTCGACAAGGCCGCGCTCCTGGCAAAGCGCGCGCTGCTGCGCCCGCTGACGGAACATAACGCCGATACGTACTACGCGGAGCTTGAGGCGGCGCTTTTAGAGAAGATAAACGCCCTCGGGATTGGCCCGATGGGCTTCGGCGGCAGAACGACGGCGCTCGGCGTGAATATTCTCGCCGCGCCGACGCATATCGCCGGTCTGCCCGCCGCCGTGAACGTGAGCTGCCACGTCACGCGGCACGCGAGCGAGGTGATATGATGGCACGACGCATTGAATTACCGCTCACGCCGGAACTCACCGCGACGCTGCGCGCGGGCGACGCCGTGGCGCTCTCGGGCGTAATCTACACGGCGCGCGACGCCGCGCACAAGCGATTTTGCGAGCTGCTCGACGCCGGTTTGCCGCTGCCGTTCGACATTCGCGGCGCGACGATATACTACGCGGGACCGACGCCCGCCGCGCCCGGGCGCGTAATCGGCTCCGTCGGCCCGACGACGAGCTATCGCATGGACGCGTACGCGCCGCGTCTGCTGCGGCTCGGCCAGCTCGGCATGATTGGCAAGGGCGCGCGCTCCGCCGAGGTCGCCGACGCCGTGCGCGAGACGGGCGCGGTGTACTTCGGGGCCGTCGGCGGCGCGGGCGCGCTGCTCAGTGAGTGCGTAAAAAGCTCCGAGGTCGTCGCGTTTGACGAGCTCGGAGCCGAGGCGGTGCACAGGCTTGTGGTCGAGGACTTCCCCGCCGTCGTCGTGATCGACTCCGGGGGGCGGAATCTGTACGAGGAGGGGCGCGCGGCGTATTTGAGGTCTGTTGCGGAGTTATCCGATTAAGTATTCCGCAATCTCCCGCCCGAACGCCCTTGCCCGCTCAAATTCGGCGGGTCTGCTCTCCAAATCCTCCCTTGTGTCAACGCCCTCAACAGTCAGCGTGAACTTCAAGGGTATGTCCAAGTGTCCGAGGAAATGCTCCATCGTGGAAATCAGATTTTCATTCTCTTTTTTATTTTGCCCCGCGCGGACGGCAATCGCCGCGCCGAGCTTTCCCGCGGGAATCGGCGCGCGATTGACATTTGTGTTTCCGTAGGGCGTACACCTGTCGATAAACTGCTTCATTTGCGCCGTCACGTCGCCCCAATAGGACGGCGAGGCGAGAATGACAATATCCGCCTCGTATATATCTCGGATTATTTGATTCATGTCGTCATTCCGGACGCATTTCCCCGTTTGCTCACACGTCTTGCACCCGACGCAGAAGCCGATTTTCGCCTCTCCCAGACGCACAAGCCTCGTATCGACGCCGCTGTTTTCAAGGACAGCTACGGCCTCATTCAGGATTGCGGCGGTGTTTCCGTTCGCTTTCGGGCTGCCTAAAATGCAGATTGCTCTCATTGTATCCCCGCTTTCCTCCGACCTCACTCCCCGCCGTTTCGGCGCTCGTCGATTATCTTGCGCTTTGCGGCCTTGACCTTTTTCATGTGCCGCGCGCGCAGAATCTGGTAGCGCACGACTATCGCGCCGTACAGCACGAACAGCGCGACGAGCGATATCAGAATCCACTTTGCCGCGCGGCTTTTCAGCATACCGAATATCTGCTGCTTTATGTATTTTGCGCGCAACAGCCCCACCGTCGTGTCCGCGAGGAGCCGCGCCCGCGCTATCACCCTGCCGTCGCGCGAGAGCGTTATCTCGCCGAGCTCGTCGCCCGCGCGCACGGGCGCGGTGAGCGGCGTGCCCGCGTCTGCGGAGTACACGCGTATCTCCCGCACAATCTCGCCCTCGGCCATTTTGCTCGGCAGCAGGAGCGTCACGTCGCGGTCGGGGTGCAGATTCACGAAATCCGCGCCGTCGCCGTACTCCACCTCCGCGCGCTCGACGAGCGTCGAGGAGGACAGCACCTTCGTCCACGCGTAATTCTTCCCGCCCCACTCCAAAAGCCGCTTCGCCTCGGTGAGGTTCTGCATAATCGTGCCGTCGTCCGTCGTTATCGCGCTTGAGCCGAGCAGCACGGCGATCGTGGACAGCCCGTCGCGCTCGGAGTACTCGAGGCAGCCGTAGCCGCTCTCATACGTGGCGGAGACCTTGCCGAAAATCGCGTATTTGTAGTAATATCTCTCGCGCGTTGGATTCAGCATGTAATTTGAGTTCACGACGCTTCTCGCGTCCGACGCGTTCGTCGCCGCGACGGCGCGCTCCGCGGACGCCGCCACCTCCGTGAAAACGGGGTTGCGCGCCGCCTCCTGCGCCATGAAAAACAGGTCGCGCGCCGTCGTGTACTGGCTCTTGTCCTGCTGTCCGTGCGGATTCGTGAAGTTCGTGTCGGCGCAGCCGAGCTCGTCGGCGCGCTCATTCATCATCTCGACGAAGGCCGCGACGCTCCCGGACACGCGCTCCGCTATTATATTGCACGCCTCGTTGCCGCCGCCGACGTACGCGCAGACCATGAGGTCAAAAAACGGCATCGCCTCGCCCGCAGTTATGCCGCGCGTCTCGCTCTTCTCGGTGATGTCGAAGAACGCGCTCTCGCTCGCCGTCACGCGCTCAGAGCGCGACACCGCGCCGCTCTCCACCGCCTCGGCGGCGAGCAGGAGCGTCATTATCTTCACCATCGTATCGGGAGGGCGCCGCATGTCGGCGTTCTTTTCATAGAGCGACGCGCCCGTCGTCGTCTCGGCGAGCAGCACGGAGGACGCGAGGAAATCCTCCTCCCCGTCGGCAGAGGCGGCGGGCGCGAGCGCCGCGAGAGCCATCGCGCAGATTATTAAAATCGAGAGGATTTTTGATTTTTTCATATGAATCTCCCGAGATTTGTGTTATTATCATTATAGCATATTATCGGCAGTGCCCGCAAGAAGCATTTTTCAGCGGATATCAAATGTGTTCCGTAAGGCTGTGAAGTGATGAAAAAACGTAAAATCGAGCTCTCGGTCGCACTCATAACCGCGCTGTTCGCGCTCTTCACGCTCGGCTACTTCGTCGGGCGGAGCGCTTCGCCCTCTGTGGTCACGACGCGCCTTGACGGCGACGTCGCCGCGTCCCCCGTGGCGCTTCCGGAGCCGTCAACTACTCCCGACGCCGCGCCGAGCGCCGCTTCGACGCCGGAATCCACTCCGGAGCCGACAGCGACGCCCTCGCCGGAGCCCGCTCCTACCGCCGCGACGCCGACATCAACACCTCCTGCGCCGACGCCGACGCCCTCCGCAACTCCCGTGAGCGCCGCGACGCCGACGCCGCAGGCGTCCGCCGCGCCCGCGTCCGACCCGACTCCCGCCGGGGAGCCGCACTACGACGAGCAGCGCAGGCTGCGCATAAACCTCGCGACGCAGGCGGAGCTCGAGCTGCTGCCCGGGATAGGCGAGACGCTCGCGGGGCGCATACTCGCGTACAGGGACGCGCACGGCGCGTTCAAAAAGCTGACCACGCTGAAAAACGTGAGCGGCATAGGCGATAAGCGCTATGACGCGATAAAAGACATGATAACGGTGGATTGAGGAGAGCTTCAAAATATGAAAATACTTGTCGTGGACGATGAAAAGCTGCTCGTCAAGGGCATAAAATTCAATCTCGAGAACGAGGGCTATCAGGTGGACGTCGGCTACGACGGGCAGGAGGCCGTGGAGGCCGCGCGCGTCGGCGGGTACGACCTCATAATCCTCGACGTGATGATGCCGCGCCTCGGCGGACTTGAGGCGTGCATGAAAATCCGCGAGTTCTCGACCGTGCCGATAATCATGCTCACCGCGCGCGGCGAGGACACGGACAAGATAATGGGCTTTGAGTACGGCGCGGACGACTACGTGACGAAGCCGTTCAACATTCTCGAGCTCAAGGCGCGCATACGCGCGCTGCTGCGCCGCTCTTTCATCGCCGCGCCCGATTCCGGCGGGGAGCGGATAACAGTCGGCCCGCTCACCATCGACACGGAGCAGCGCAGCGCCATACGCAGCGGAGAGCACGTCGAGCTGACGGCGAAGGAATTCGACCTCATAGAGCTTCTGGCGAAGAACCCCGGGCGCGTCTACAGCCGTGAGAATCTGCTGAACATCGTCTGGGGGCGCGACTATCAGGGCGACGTGCGCACGGTGGACGTGCACGTGCGCCGTCTGCGGGAGAAGCTTGAGCAAAGCCCGGCGGAGCCGGATCTGATAATGACAAAGTGGGGCGTCGGCTACTATCTGAAGGCCCCGAAGGCGGAAAACTGAAGGACGTGGTGACATTTGGGCAGAAAAGGCTCCGGCGTCAAATTTTTCAGCAGCATACGCATGAAATTCGCGATGTCCTACGCGGCGATGATCGCCGTCGTGCTCGTGCTCATGAACACCTACTTTCTCGCCGCGTCGCGCG
>JAISKU010000190.1 GCA_031261245.1 Oscillospiraceae bacterium
GTGCTCTCGTAAATCGGATTCTGCGCGTCCGTGTTGTCCATGTGCACGTAGTTCACGGTTATCCAGATGTTCCCCGCGTTGTCAACGCCGAACTGCTGCAACATCACCAGCTCCGAGACAGGCTCATTGGGGTCGGGCTCCGCCGTGCCGTCGTCCTCCCACTCCGTCCGCACGTCGCCGCCGTCCATGTCGCAGGACATTATCTTCGACACCACGACGCGCAGCCCCTTTTCCGGCGAGCCCTCGACCGTGCCGTATATCGGCTCCCGCTCCTCGCGCGTGTTGTAGTAGATTCTGCCGTTCGCGTACGCAAAGCCGTCGCTGTTGTCCCCGAGCTCGATCGGAACCGCCGTCTCGGTGTACACGTTCTCAAACGGCACGTCCGGCTCCGCGTCCGGCGAGCCCTCTTTCTTGCCGCAGCCCGACAGCGCGCCGAAAAGCGCCGCCGCCGTGAGAATTCCCGCAATCGTTCTTTTGATGTTCATAATTTTTCCTTTCATTTTCAGCTGTTCTCGCTGACGTATATCGAAACGCGGCTCTGTATCATCTCCGCCGCCCTGTCCGCCGTGTTAATCCCCGCGAAGAACGCCTCCGCCTCCTCGGTGATGATCCCCATCATCGTGTCCTGCTCAATCCCCGCCGTCCACCGCGTCGTCGCCTCAATCGCCGCTCGCACGCGCGCCACGTCGCCCTCGGTCAGCGGTGAATCCGCCGTCGCACTCTCTATCGCCTGCGCCGCCGCGCGCTCAAACGCCCGCGAGTTGAGCGAAAAGTCGCCGCCCTCGGGCGCGTAATCCTCCCGCAGAAAGCGGCTTATGAACTCCCAGCACAGCTGCTTGTTCTTCGACGACGCGCTTATCGCGAAATCGAAGCGCGGCACGGCGACGTTCCCGCACGCGCCCGCCGTCGGGAACCCGACGAACGCCGCCTCCTCGCCGAAGCGCTCCCGCGCCTCGCGTGCCGACGCGACATTCAGCTGCACAGGCGACAGCAGCGCCAGATTCTCGCGGTAGAGCGCGCTGTCGGACTCCACCACATATTGCGACGCGGCCGTCTCGGGGAGCTTTTTGCAGAATTCGAGAAAGTCGATGAACTCCGCGCTGTCAAAGCTGCACGTCCCCGCGTTCCAGTCTATGTAGTCCTCAAGCCCTATCATCACGCCGAGCTGGAACCACGTCCGCATGTCCGCGTCCTGCATGAGCTGCGCGCCGGGGTACGCGTCCATCACCGCCGCGAGCTTTCCCGTCGTAATCGAATCCACGTCGCCGAAAATCGAGGCTTTCCCCTCGAACGATATCACGCCGAACGACGTCATCATGTGGTACAGCCGCCCGCCCGTGTCCGTCATCGCGAGCACGTTGGGGAACATATCCGCGCGGTCGATACCCGCGTCACCGTCGAGGTACGGGTACAGGTCCTCAAACACGCCCTTCGACGCGTATTTCCCCGCCGACAGGCGTCCCACGTCCACGATATCGGGCGCGCGCCCCGCGATAATGTCGAGGTCGAGCTGCGCCGTGCCCGACCCGCCCTGCATGTCGTACTCGCTGTAATCCGTGATGCTTATCCGCGCGTCCGCGCTCTCACGGTTGAACTCCATCACCGCGCGCTTGAGCTCCGTCGTCGCGTACCACACGCCGAGCGTGATGACCGCCTTGTCGGCCGCCGCGTCCGCGTCCTCCGACAGCCGCGCGAAGTACGCGCCGTCAGGCAGCCGCACATACGCGACGAAGTCCCCGCCGTCGAGCGCGGCGAAATCCAAATAGTAAGCCGCCTCGAGGTCGGAGTTTTGAAAACTCACGACGACCTCGGCGGTCATATTTTCAACGTCAAACCCGTAAATGCAGTCCATATATTTGTAGAAAAACGCGTATTTTCCCGCGCCGTCGCTCATCTCGTAAAAAAATCCGCCGCCCTCGTACGCGCCGAGCGGCACGGCGCTCTTCGCCGCCACGTCGATTTTGTTCACCTTGAAGCCTTTTTGCGCGTCCGTCGCGTAGTAAATCTCACCGCCGGGCGCTCTCGCCGCGCCGGTGATGTAGTCGCTCTCCGTCGCCGCGAACAGAAACGCGCCCGTGCTCCCGTCGAACACGGCGATACCCCCGTGGCCCCTCGTGTACACGTTCCCCGCGCCGTCGCAGAGCGCGTCCTGCGACCACAGCTCGCCCTCGTCGTACGACGCCGCGATGTCCGCGTCGAGTATCCGCTCCCCGCCGGGCGAGTATTTGACGAGCGCCAACTCCTGCTCGTATATCGGGAAATCCGCGTCCGTGTTGTCCCAGAACGTGCTCTGCTCGAGCGTCCAGAGGTTCCCGTCCGTATCGACCGCGAAGCGCTCAATCGTGGAGTACCGCACGACGCCCTCGTGGCTTTTCCCGTCGCTCACGCTCTCGCGCTCGACATGCGCACGCACGTCGCCGCCGTCCGTGTCCGCGGACTTGATTACCGCCCGCTGACCTATTCTGTACTCGCTCTCCTCGTCCTCGGCGGTCACGTCCTCGCGCTCAATCCAGTAGAATCTGTCGCCCGCGACCGCGAGGTCGCTGATATCGCGCTCGCGCCCGTCCGTCGGGACCGGAAGCCTTGTCTCGCGGTACACATGCCCGAAAACGCGCTCGTCAGGCGTTATCGTCGCCGCCGCCGGGCCCGTCGTCCCCTTGCACGAGCTCAGAGCTAAAATCATCGGGAGCAGGCAGATCGCCGCCGTCCCTCTTATCGTTCTTCCTCTTGTCAATTTTGTCCTTTACCTCTCTCAGTTTTTGCGGCGCGCCCTTAATCCACGGCGCAAGCGCCCCGCGCCGCCTGTACAGCTTAACAAGCAGAGTTATCACCATCACAGCCGGGAACGCCGCGAACACGAGCGCGAGCAGCAGGTACACCGCCGCCTTCGCCTCCGCGCGCCGCGCCGCGTTCTCCCAGTACGGCAGCGCGATCGACTTCGTCTGCTCGACGCTCGACCCGAAGTCGCCGATAAGCCGCAAAAGCGCGCCGCGCGTGAAGCGCGTCCCGTTCTCCACCGTCACGCGGTCGTTCTCCGCGAGCTTCAAAAGCCCCTCGACCGTCTCAAGTCCGTACCCCGACACGGGCGACGGCAGCACGAATTCGAGCACGGAGAACTCGACAGACGGATTTATCCGCTCCAGCAGCTCAAAGCTCACGTACACGCGGTTCTCCTCCGCGTCGTTCGGGCTCTTCTCAAACACGCCGCCCACGATGCACGGGATATCGCCGACGTAGAGGCCCATGCCCTCTATCTCATAGCCGCCGAAGAGCCGCCACGCCGTGTTCCAGTCGAGCAGCACGATGTCCTTTGACGCCTCGTCCGGGTTTATATACTGTCCGCTCATCAGCTTTTCGGGGTGGAAAAAGAAAAAATCACCTATCACGCCGCTCACCGTCGTCTGCACGCTCACGCTTCCGCGGGAGAGCGTCACTCCGCCCGTCGCGCACGCCGCGTCAATCCACAGGCGCGAGCTCTCGTCCGCCGCCGATATGCTGTCTGCGACGTATTTTTCCGCCAGTCCCTGCCTAAGCCGCATTAGATCCTCGTACCCGACGCCCGTGCCGCGCCCGAGGAACACGGACACCTGCGAGTACCGCAGGGAGTCCGCGTTTCCGTTCTCCCAATACTCCGCCGCGCGCTGGTCGTACAGTCCGCCGTGCGTCAGACCCGACAGCGCGAGCATGAGCGCGGACAACACAAGCAGCGCGGCCGCCGCGATCACGCACGGACGCGGGAGGAGCCATTTTCTGTTTTCAGAATTCAAGCGCTCACCCCACCAATCTGACCTGCGTATTCGCGACAATCGGCTTGCTCGACGTGGTTATCACATACGGCGCCCACTCAAAGTCGCCCCTGATGGCGGTGCTTTTGCTGTCGCTGTCTATCACATCAATGTCCACCCGCGTGGCTATGTATCTGTTGCCGAGCGGCGTCGGCTTCTGCTTCGCTATCAGCACGAACTTCCCGTCCGAATCCTCGCGTATCGCGCTGTTCGGCACGACGTTCTCATAGTATTGCGTCCGCGCGCCGACGGAGAGCTCGAGGTTCTGCCCCGCCGTCACGTAGCCCGTCACGTCGAATTCCAGCACCTTTTTCCTCGTCGGGTTCTCCCTGTCCGTCTTGATTGCGACGAGCGTGCAGACGATGTCCTCCATGCCCCAGCTGCTTATCCTCGCGATATCGCCTATGCGCACGCGCCGCGTCTCCTCGTTCGTGACGGAAAAACTCAGCATGAAGCCCTTGCCGTTCACCTCGACGGTGGCGAGCGGCATGTTCGCCTCGACCTTCGCCCCCGCGAACGTGTCCACAGACAGCACCGTCCCGCCGTAGCGCGTCTTGACCTCCGTACCCGTCTCCTTTTCGCGCATCTCCTCGACGAGCCTCTCCTGCTCCGCGATGCCGTCCCGCGCCTTTTGCCGCTCAAGCTCGCGTATCGCCGCCTCGTTGCCCTGTCCGCCCTGCTCTATCTCAAAATCTATCATTCTGTTTTCAAGCGTCGTCTGCGCCGTCTTAATGTCCGCCTCCGCCTGGCGTATCGCCTGCTCGGGCGTCAGCGTCGCGGGAACGCCGGGCGTCGTGAGCCCCGCGTCCTCCTGCACCTTTGTCAGCGCGTCCTTAACGCGCGTCGCCTCGCGCGTCGCCTCTTTCTGCGCGAGCGTCTTTGTCTTCAGCTTCGCGGTCAATTCCTCTTTTTCCTTCTCGCCGATTTTCGATATCTGCTTCTGGTAGTCCTCAAGCGCCTTCTGCGCGGTTTTCAGTCCGGAATTCGCGCTCACGACGTTCATGTTCGCGCGCTCCATGTCGTTTTGCAGCTGCGTGAGGTTCAGATTCGTGCTGTTTGAGCCCGCCTGCTGGCGCTCATTGTACTTCGCGCGCCACGTCGTCTCCGCCGCACCGGTGGCCGCGATGCTCCCGTCCTTGCGTATCACAAGAATCGCGCGCATAATCCCGTTTTCCTGCTCCGTGGTCAGCCCCGACGTCTGATAGCTCGTCCACAGCCCCGGAACTCCCGCGCCGTCGGCCTCCGTCGGCGGCGTCGCCGTGAATTGCCCGACAAGCAGCGTTTTCGCGTTCGCCAGCGCGGCAAGCTCCGCCTCGCTGGCCGCCTGATACGCGCCGTTCGCGCTCACGGCCGCGTGATACATCTGCTGCGCGTAGTCGGCCTCGTCCTGCGCGTCGGAGACGTACGCCTGCGCGTTCTCCACGTCCTTTTGGAGCTTTTCGAGCTTTTCGCGCTCCTCCGCCGTCGTCGCCGAGCTTACGCCGGACAACTGGTCGTTTATCTCCGCGATCTCCTCGTCGAGCGCCTCTACCTTCTCCTGCGCCGCGTCGAGCGCCGCCTTCGCGGCGTCCAGCGCCGGTACGAATTGCACGATTTTGTCCTTTTTGTCCACCGCCTCCTGCAGCGCCTCCCGAAGCCGCTGAAGCTCAAGCTGCTCCTTGCGGTTGTCCTCCGGCCTCGTCTGCAACAGGCTCAAATTGTAGTTGTACCGCAGCTCCTCAAGCTGCTTTATCGCCGCCGCGAGCTCGTCGGAGTCCGACGGCTCAAGCTCAAAGAGCACCTGCCCCGCCTCCACGTAGTCGCCCGGCCGCACGAGCACGCTCTTTATCTGCCGCCCGCGGTCAAGCTGCACCGCGTAGGACTCGTTCGCCGTGACGGTGCCCGTGCCGCGCACGGACGTCGATATCTCCCCGCCGTAGGCGTTCTGCCCCGACACCTCGGGGAGAGAGCGGTTTAGTATCGTGTTTGAAAAAAACGTCAGCACAAGCAGCACCGCCAAAAATATAATCGCGGCGTTCTTGACCCATGCCCTGTTTTTTGTCTTCTTCTCCATCTGTTCCATTATCCTTTCAACCCTCCGGAATACGTAATCCCCTCGACGAGGTACTCCTCGCCGTACAAAAACAGCAGAATCGCCGGAACCATGTAAATCGTCGCCACCGCGAACGCGAGCCCTATCTCCCCCGTGTTTATCTGCGACAGGAACACACTCAGCGGCTGCGCGTCGGCGTCCGGCATCATGATAAGCACCTGCTCCACCATGTTCCAGTAGTCGATGAATACGAGTATCGCGACGGAAAATATCGCGCCCTTGCTCATCGGCAGGCATATCTTGCTGAAAATCCCCCACTCGCCGCAACCGTCGAGCCTCGCCGCCTCAATGAGCGATTTCGGAATCCGCCGCATCGCCTTCGTCAGTATGAACACGGAAAACGGCGCGAACACCCCGGGCAGTATTATCGACCACCGCGTCCCGAGGATTCCGAGCTTATCGGCCACCATGTAGTTCGGCACGAGCGTGACCTGATACGGCATGAGCATCACGAATATGTACACGAACAGCAGCAGCTCCTTCACCCGCCCGCGCGTCCGCATGAAGCTGTACGCCGCGAACGCCGCTATCCCGACCTGAAACACGACTATCGGTAGCACGAGTATCACGGAATTCCAGAACTTAAACAGATAGTCCGGGCTCTTGAAAAGCGTCGTCGCGTACTGCGAAAACGTCACCTTGTCGGGTATGAGCTTCAGATTCACCTGTTCGGCGATGAATTTCTTCCCGCCCTTTTCGTTCTTCTCGAACACCGCGCCGTAATTCGCCGTTATCTCCGTCTCCGTCATAAAGGAGTTCGCGAACGTCAGCACCGTCGGCAGCAGAAACACCACCGCGAACACCCCGCACCACAGCGTCGCGAGGGCAATGCGCACGTTGTGCCGCCGGCGTGAGCCGCGCGCGCGCCTCTCCGATCTCGTCCTCGTCATTGCTCCACGTCCCTCCCGATTCTCCCCTCGGCGAGGAACAGTATCCCGATTATAATCGCCATGACGAGCGCCATGATAAGCGCCGCCGCCGACAATTTCTGGTAGTCGATGTTCCCGAACGTGTTGTTCATGAAGTGCTGAAGCAGGTACAGATTCTCGTGCGGGTAGTTGCCCGTCAGCAGATATATCTCACGGAACACCTTGAACGAGTTGATGAGCGAGAGAATCGTCACAAACAGCAGAGTCGGCGACAGAAACCGGAACTTTATCTGCCAGAAGCGCCGGAACGCCGACGCGCCGTCCACGTTCGCCGCCTCAATAAGCGCCTTCGGGATATTCGACAGCGCCGCCATGAACAGAATCATGTTGTAGCCGAGGTTTTTCCACAGAAACAGCAGCACGACAATCACGTGGCTGTAATCGCTCTTCATCCAGTCCACGGGCGATATGCCGAGCGACGCCAGCACGGAATTCAGCGCGCCGTTGTAGTCGAAAAGCACCTGCCAGATGAGCACGATCGACGCCACGGGCACCATCATCGGCGAGAGGAAAAACGTGCGGAACTTGCTCTTGCCCGGTATCTTCGCCTCGAGCATCATGGCCAGCAGCAGCGACAGTGCCACCGCCAGCGGCACGGCGATCGCGGAGAACCGCGCCGTGTTCGCCGCCGCGCGGCGGAACGCGTTGTTGTTAAACACCCTTATGAAATTCTCAAACCCCACGAAATTGTTCGACACGGGGTTGTCCACAAGCGCGTACCTTATAATCTGTATAAACGGCGCGATGAAGAACACCGTTACTCCCGCGAGGCTCGGCAGCAGGTACCCGAACGAGAAAATTCTCTCCTTAATACGTCGTTTCATCGCGCGCCGCCCCCGATTCTCCCCGTCACGGCCGCGCCCGTCTCAATATCGAAGATGTGCAGCTTCTCCGTCTGCACCGCGAGGTCGAGCGCCTGCCCGCGTCGCACGGGCTCGTCCCCCCACTCCCGCACGATAAAGCGCAGACCGCCCGGCAAATCGGCGTAGATGTTCGTCTCCGCGCCGAGAACCTCCACGATGTCGGCGAATCCGCCGGAAAAGCCCGCGCCCGGCGCGTGCCCCGACACGACGCGCATGTGCTCCGGCCGCAGCCCGAGCGTGACGCGCCGCCCGACGAGTCCCGTAAGCGTCTCCGCCGTCGCGTTCACGCCCTCAAGCGCCAGCCTGTGCTCCCCGTTCGACCCGAGCGCCGCGAAAATCCCCCCGACGTCCTTCTCAATCACGCCCTCGGCGAAATTCATGCGCGGCGAGCCGATAAAGCCCGCGACGAACGTGTCCACGGGGTAGTCGTAGATATCCTTGGGGCTGTCCACCTGCAAAATATGCCCCGCGTTCATTATCACAATCCTGTCGCCCATCGTCATCGCCTCCGTCTGGTCGTGCGTGACGTAGATGAACGTCGTCTCAAGCTTCTTGTGCAGCTTCACTATCTCCGCGCGCATGTCCGCGCGCAGCTTCGCGTCGAGGTTAGATAGCGGCTCGTCGAGCAAAAACACGTCCGGGTGGCGCACCATCGCGCGCCCGAGCGCGACGCGCTGACTCTCGCCGCCGGACAGCGCGCGCGGCTTGCGGGCGAGAAGTCGCGTGATATCGAGCATTTCGGCAGTCTCCCGCACGCGCGCGTCGCGCTCCGCCTTTTTCACGCCGCGCATCTTCAGCGCGAACGCCATGTTCTTGTACACTGTCATGTGCGGGTACAGCGCGTAGCTCTGGAACACCATCGCGATGTTCCGCTCCTTCGGGGCCATGCTGTTGACAAGCGTGTCCCCTATATGTATCTGTCCGCCCGTTATGTCCTCAAGCCCCGCTATCATGCGTAGCACCGTGGACTTTCCGCAGCCCGACGGCCCGACGAGCACGACGAACTCGCGGTCGGCAATCTCCAGCTCAAACCCGTCCACCGCGCGCACGCCGCCCGGATATATTTTTGTGACTTCCTTCAGCGTAATACCCGCCAAGCTAATACCTCCAACGTGAACGAAACTGTTCCCGTTTCTTTGACTCGATTTTTCCGGAAATGTTCCGTAAAATGACGCGCCTGTGCAATGATAACACAATTTAACTTCGATGTCCCGAGATTAAGGAAATCTTTATTATTTGCCACTGTATTGTTTATTCCCCCGACAGCGCGGAATGTGAACGCGCTACTTCCGCCTGCGCGAAAAGCTTATGCCGATCACCGCCCCGCAAATGCCGCCCACGATGTGCGTAAGCTGGGACACGTTGTCCTTTACGGTGAGGCCGTTTAACACCTCGCGCCCGAGGTAGAGCGCGACGACGAGAATCAGCGTAAGCGGCACGGAGCCGCCCGACCTGCCGGCCAGGGAGGAGAGCACAATCATCATAAACACGATGCCGCTCGCGCCCAGAAGCGCCGTACCGGGGAAAAACGCCCACTCCACAACTCCCGTGACAAGCGCGGTGATCACGATGGCGAAAATCATCGGCCTCGCGCCGTACTTCTCCTCCAGCGACGGCCCCAGCACGAGCAGCATGAGCATGTTCCCGATGTAGTGCTGCCAGCCGGAGTGGCCGAGCACGTGCAGAAACAGCCGCGGATACGTGAAAATGTCGCGCAGCGGAGAGCGGTAAACCGAGAACAGCAGCCGCGTCGTGTAGTCCTTCGTGAGCATCCCGAGAAGCAGCGCCAGAAGCGAGACGAGCGCGAAAGTCAGCGTCACCGGCGCGTTGTACTTTATCCGTTTCATATATCTTTCTCCTTTTCCTTACCCCTCCGCCCCGCGGCGAAAAAAAGCGCGGCGCGAGTTTCGCGCCGCGCCCACTTTACCCCGCGAGCAGTATCTCCGGCGCCCCGAGTATCTGCGAGGAGTACATGAACAGCGCGTCAGAGCCCGGCTTGAATTCCACGAGCATCGGCAGCGCCCGCGCGTCCACGTATCGCAGGTCGATCAGCGTTATCTTCGAGTACGCGGAGACGAGTAGCGGCGCGAGGCTCGACCCGAACGAGTCGCGGAACAGGTACAGCTCCCGCCCGCCCGTAGCCGACGGATTTTCTATCGTTATCATCGCCTGCGCCCCGCGCAGAAACAGGTCATACGGATCCCGCCCCGAGAACGCCTCGAGGTCGTACATCTCCCCGTCCACCCATTTTAGCGTCTTGTCGTCGAGGTATTTCACCGCCGCGCCGGACGTCGCGTCCGAGGTGAGATACCTCGCCGTGTCCTGCGCCATCGGCAGCGCAAGCTGCCCGGGGTACACCCCTGAGAACTCCCCTACCGTGTTCGCCGTGTACTGCGTCTCCGGTTGGGACCCCATCGCCCGGCCGAGCAGCGTCGCGACGTCCACGATTTTCTCCTGATCCCAGTGCAGATCCGTCTTGTAAAAGCTCCCGCCGTCCAGCGCCTCCGACACGTCGATGTACGTCAGCCCCGGAAGCTCCTCCCCGAGTATCGCCCGCGCCGCGTCAGGGTCAAATCCCGGGTAATCCCGCGCGGCCCACCCGCTCTTGTCCGGCACTACCGAGACGTACACGTTCAGCCCGTCGAGCGTCGCGGCCACGGCCCCGATTTTCGCCGCCGTCCGCCGTATCGCGTCCTCCGGCACCGCGCCGAACTTCCCCGCGCCGACGTCCGCGTCGCGGTACAGCCCCGACTTGTCCGTCTGCATGAAGATATCGAACACCGAGAACGCGCGCACGGTACGCAGCGCGTCGCGGAACGCGAAGCTGTCCGCCGCGTAGTCGTCAAATCCGCCCATAAACTCGGCGTTCAGCAGCGTTTTCACCGTCAGCTCCGGGAACGCCGCGGGCTTTCGCCGCTCGGAGACGAGCGTCTCGGGCGTCGCGACGGCGCGATTCAAGATGAAAAAGCCGCCGATTATCAGAATAAACACCGCGGCCGTCAGCACGGAGCGCAGGCTTGTCCTTGCTTTCGTCATACTCTCCGCCCCCCTAAAATCTGAAGTAGATAAACGGGTTGAACGACCCGTCCACGAGATACGCCGTTATGAGAATCAGCAGCGCCCCGACGCAAACCGGCTCCAGCGCGGTCATGAGCCTCGGCGCCTTTTTTTCGAGCGCGGTAACGGCCAGCACGGGCAGCCGCGTCGAGCCGATTGCCGCGAGAATCAGCGGCACGGCGTAGCTGCGCAGGTAGTACAGCGACGCGCCGCCCGCGCCGCCGTCAACCCCGGCGCCGAACATCATTCCTATGCGCTCAAACGCCACAGGCAGCTCGTGCGCGTCGAAAATCACCCAGCCGATGAGCACGAACAGCGCGAGGTAAATGTGCGACACAAACGCCGGAAGCTTTTCAAGCACCCGCCCGAGCGCGAATTTCTCAATCAGCAGCAGCGCGGCGAAATACACGCCCCAGATTATGAACGGCCACCCCGCCCCATGCCAGAAGCCCGTCAAAAACCACACGGCGAGGATGTTGAACACGTGCCGCCCGGCGCTGACGCGGTTCCCGCCGAGGGGTATGTACACGTAGTCACGAAACCAGCTCGACAGCGATATATGCCATCGCCGCCAGAATTCCGTGACGCTTTTCGCTATGTACGGGTAGTTGAAGTTCTCCATGAACTCAAACCCGAATATGTGTCCGAGGCCGATCGCCATGTCGCTGTAGCCCGAAAAGTCGAAGTACAGGTGAAACGCGTACGCGATGATGTACAGCCACACGGCGAGGACGCTCTTCTCGCCATTTGTCTTGCAGATATCCACAAGCTCGCCGAGCACGTTCGCGATCAGCACCTTTTTCCCGAGGCCGAGCACGAATCTGCGCGCCCCGCCCGCAAAGCGCTCCAGCGAGTGCTCGCGCCCCGCGAGCTCGCGCGCCACGTCGGCGTAGCGCACTATCGGCCCCGCGATGAGCTGCGGGAAAAGCGTCACATACGTCGCGAACGTCAGCACGTTGCGCTGCAGCTCCGTCTTGCCCCAGTACAGGTCGATGTCGTAGCTCAGTATCTGGAACGTGTAGAAGCTTATCCCTATCGGCAGGGCGATCGCCGGGAGCTTGAACGCCGCCCCGAAGAGCCCGTTCACGTTCGCGACGAAAAAGTCCGTGTACTTGAAAAACATCAGCGAGCCGAGACCGACCGCGAGCGCCCCGATAAGCGCGGCGCGCGAGCCCGCTCTGCCCCGGAATTTCTCAATCAGCAGCCCGAAGAACCAGCCGGAGAACACCTGCGCCGCCATAAGCAGCAGATACTTCGGCTCCCCCCACCCGTAGAACACGACGCTCGCCACAAGCAGGACGAGATTCCGCCACTTGGGCGAGGCTTTCGGCTGCGGCAGAATATAATACAGCGCCACAACGACGGGCAGGAAATAATACAGAAACTCAACACTTGAAAACAGCACGGCACGACCCCCCTTACCGCAAAAATCCCAAGCCGCTCAGCGTGCGTAGAACACGTTGACGCTTCCGACCGAGCCGCCGGAGAGCTCCGTAAATCCGGCGATAAGCGCGTCGGCCGACACGTTTTTCGTCGCCGCGAGAAGTATGTACTCACCGGACTCCACCACGAAGCACTGCTCCGGGAAAACGCAAATCCACTTTTCGGGGTCAAAGCCGCCCGCGACGAGCTTTTTCACCTCGCCCGCCGCCGCCGCGTCCTTGCACTTTATAATGGCCACGGCGTGCGGGAACGTACCTATCGCCGCCGTCGCGACAGACGCGTCCGTCGCGTAGCTTCCGAACTGCTCCGCCGCCACGCCGAGCATCGCGCTCGCCGTCGTCCCGTCCACCGTCGTGACAAACGACCCGGGCAGCTTGTCGTCCTCGCCGAGCCTCGCGTCCGCCGCGTCAAGCACGGCCTGAAGCACCGCCGCCGAGTCCCCCGTAAGCCCTCCCGGCGCCGCCGTCGGCGTGGGCGTCGGAGTTGCTGT
>JAISKU010000200.1 GCA_031261245.1 Oscillospiraceae bacterium
AAATCGCGATAATCTACACGATGGAGCGCGCGGAGGACGGCCTCGGCTTTGCGGAGCGTATGCGCCGCAACCTCGAAACCGTCCTCTCCGCCCTCGGATAACTATTTCAAATCACAAAATCCCAAAACTCCCCGTCGGGCAGCTCCACGGCCGCCGCTTCGTCGGACTTGAACTGCAACTCCGGATCCTTTATGCTCACGCGCATGTTCCTCGCGACGCTCTTCGTGATGAACGAGTTGGAGCCTATCACGACGCCCTCGCCTATCACCGTCGCCCCGCCGAGAATCGACGCGCCGGAGTATATCGTCACGTTGTCCTCAATCGTCGGGTGGCGTATCACACCGTTCAGCGCCCGCCCGCCGCGCGTGGAAAGCGCGCCGAGCGTCACGCCCTGATAAATCTTCACGTTGTTGCCGATCACCGTCGTCTCCCCGACGACGATTCCGGTGCCGTGGTCGATGAAAAAGTGGTGTCCTATCGACGCGCCCGGGTGGATATCTATCCCCGTAAGCCCGTGCGCGTACTCGCTCATCATGCGCGGGATAAGCGGCACGCCGAGCAGGTACAGCTCGTGCGCCAGCCGGCTCACCGTAATGGCGAATATCCCGGGGTAGGACAGGATTATCTCGTCCCTGTTGAACGCCGCCGGGTCGCCGTCGAGCGTCGCGTCTATATCCGTTGACAGCATCGCGCGTATCGCCGGAAGCTTCTCGAGGAACGCGTAGGTGATGTCCGCCGCGCTCTCGTACACAAGCGGCGCGTCGTCCTCTTTCCTGTGCAAAAGCGCGCGCTCAATCTGCGTCTCGAGGTTGAAGATCAGATCCTCCAGCAGCTCCCCGACGTAGAACTCAAGCGAGTCGCGCTTTAGCGTCTTGCTGCTGAAAAACCCCGCGTAGATTACGCCGCGCAGCTTTCCCACCGCGTCGATGATTATCTCCCGGTTTATCTGGTTCTTCTCCTCGATCTTTATCATGCTCTCGTCGTCGCCGTAGCTCGCGACCACGGAGCTCACAAGCTTGTGTATATTCGACGCGTTTTTGCCCGAATCCGCCATTTTTAACAACTCCAAAAATAATATTAGCCGTCAAGCCCCATTTTCGCCTCTTCAAAAAGCCTCGGATCCATCGTCGCGACCTCCGGCGCGATAAGCGGCGTAAAATCCATCTGCGGCAGTATATCGCGCTCGATATCAAGCCCCGGCGCTACCTCGAACAGCTCGAGTCCCCCGTCGGTCAGCCGGAACACCGCGCACTCGGTTATGTACAGCACCTCCTGACCCTTGTTCCGCGCGTAATCGCCGGAAAACGTCACGTGCTGCACCTGTTTCACGAACTTTTTCCCGTCCCGTGAGGAGAGCGTCCCCATGAAGCAGACCTTTTTCGCGTTCTGCGAGATGTTGATGTATCCGCCCGCGCCTATCGCGCGCCCCGCGAAGAACGACACGTTCGTGTTCCCGCTCTCGTCCACCTCAGCGAAACCGAGAAACGCCGCGTCAATAAATCCCCCGTCGTACATGTCGAGGGTGTCGAGCTGATAGTACATCGCCTCGGCGTTCGCCACGCCCGGAAAACTCAGCCCCTCCTGCACGGCTCCGCCCATCGGCCCCGCCTCGACGGTGGTGGAGAGGTAGCCCGAAATGCCCTCCTCCGCCGCGACTGACCCGATCCCCGACGGAATCCCGCTCCCGAGGTTGATTATCACGCCCGGCCTCAGCTCCATCGCGCCCCGACGGGCGAGCACCTTGCGCGTGCTCATCTTCAGCGGCTTCACCGTGTCCCCCGCGAGCTTTATCTCACCCGACAGCTCTGGCCTGTGCGCCGCCGTGGCGTAGCACTGCCTGTGGTTGTCGGGATTTTTCGCGACCACAACGTAGTCCACGAGCGTGGAGTGCACGCGCACCTGCTTCGCGGGCAGCGTCCCGCGCCCCACTACCGCCTCGACCTGCGCAATCACCGTGCCGCCCCTGTTGTGCACCGCGACAGCCATGTCGAGCTCGGGGCCGAGCACGCCCTCCTTGACCATCGACAGATTCCCGTCCTCGTCGGCGTAGCTCGCGCGTATGAACGCCACGTCCGCCTTTTTGAACGCCTTGTAGAACAGGTACTCCTCGCCGTCCACCTCCAAAAGCTCGACCATGGGGCCGAGCTCCTTCGCCCGCTCGTTGAACGCGCACCCCTGAAGCCGCGGATCCGCGAACGTCCGCAGCCCGACGCGCGTCAGCACGCCCGGCCGCCCCGCCGCCGCGGCGCGAAAGAGGTTTAGCATGACGCCCAGCGGCGGCAGGCAGCACGCTATCTTGTTCTCGCCCACCATGTACGCTATCGCCCGCGCGTCCGTAAGATTTCCCGCGATAAACACGTCGATAAGCCCGTCCGCGCGCAACCGGTTCACCCCGAGGTTGTACCCGTGGCCCGGCTCCGTGCTCTCCGTCTTATCGCCCGGCGTAATCCCGCACAGCACCCCGATTTTCCTCGGGTGCCCCTCGCTCTCATACCGCGCGGCAAGCCCCTCAAGAAGCTCCTCCGGCGACGCGTAGGAGCCGAACCCGCCGACGAGCACGTGGTCGCCGTCCTTTATGACGCCGACAGCCTCCTCAAGCGAAACAAATTTTGCCATATCACAAATTCCTTTGCATTATTTGTACGTCGCCCCGCCGTCGTACTGCGCCGTGGTCACGACGGAAAAGTGGAATATCGGTCTGTTGACCTCAAGAATCCTCATCGGGTTGTGCGTGACGTTCCCCGGCAGATAAATCAGCGTAGAGCGCGTCAGTCTGTGCGCCTCGCCGCCTATCGAGAACTCAATCACGCCGCCGAGGTCGTACGGGTCGTCCGGATTGCTCCCGTAAAACCCGATAAGCTCGCCGTTGTCGTGGATGTGCTCCGTGAAAATCGGGTCGCGCTCCGGCACGGCCTTATACCACGCCGTGTTCATCTGAAACGCGCCCGGCACCGTGTCGCCGTCTATCCACAGTATCCTCTGCGCGAACTTGCTGTACAGCTCGCGGAAATCCGGCGTCCCCATGTTCCGCGCCGCCTCCGTAAGCTCCTGCACGAAGTATTTTCCGTACTCCCCGCCCTTGTTGTTGTCGTAAACCATA
>JAISKU010000043.1 GCA_031261245.1 Oscillospiraceae bacterium
CTTCAAGACAGACGCCGTGCATGATCGCATACTCAATATAAACCCCGACGCCGAGGTCGTCACTTTCACCTCGACGATACAGGACGTTCCGGACGGCGAATGGGCAAGACTGCTCGGCCCGGACACAATAATCATCGGCGGCGGCGACAACCGCGAGTCGTCGGCGTACGGCTGCAACCTCGCGGCAAAATACGGCTCGCCGTTTTTGTCCACGTGCTGCTGGACGCGCGCGCACGCGGGTGAGATTTTCTACTGGCTGCCCGACAGCGGCATGATCTGCTACAGCTGCGCGTTCAACAAGCTCCTGTCCGACGCAAGGCCAGAGTCGAATCACATATACGTCGGCGAGGACGATGTGGAGCTGCTGCAACAGGGCCGCATAACCTTTGAACCGGGTGTTTCGGTCGATATCAACTTCGTCACGGACATCGCGCTAAAGCTCATACTCGACATAATCAACCGTGACAACGGCGCTTATACTCCGCGCGTCATCAACTATCTCAGGCAGTACACCTTTGTGTGCAATACGAATGAGACGCGCGTCGGCGGGCCGAGGGCCGCGATATTTGAGCACCCGTTGCAAGTCACGCGCAACCTCACGCTCACCTCTACGCCGATGCCCGACTGCCCGTATTGCGCGCACGCGGAGTAACCGGAAATGACGGGCGACATTCAAAATGTCAGACACGTGCTGTCAAAATGGCAGCAAATCACGCAGGATTGGCACGACGTGCAATCCGCCGCGTTTAGCGAGAGCACTGTCGACCCGCTCGTAAATCTCACCTCCACGGCGGACGGCTTGGCAGAGCAGCTCAATGAGAGCGTGCGTATTTACGAAGCGCAGCTTGATGAAATAATCTCAAGAAATTGGGACCGGTAAAGGACGGAAAAGAACATGGCAGACAGAGTTAGCGTACAGGACGTAGGCAGCCTTGAATCCTTCGGCTCAAGACTCATCGGCTTCAAAGAGGAGATCGAGGCGCTGGCCAACGCGATCGTCTCCGCGACGGAAAGCCAGAACGGCAACTGGAACGACCCTCAATACGAATCGCTCAGAGACAGCATCGCGCAGTTTTCCTCGGCGGTCAAACACGTCGCGGCGGAGCTCGACGGTAAAAGCGCGTATATTGCGCACTATGTTGACGGTTTGAGAAACATGTAGGGAGGAAATATGGCGGATTACTCGGTCACTCTGCCCGCGCTCGACTCCACGCTCGACATGCTTGACTTCTTTCGTGAGGGCTTCGAGGAGTTCACGAAATATGAGCAATTCCACATCAACTCGTTCAAGGAAAAGCTCTACGAAACGCTCAATTCTCTAAACAGCGAGGAGCGCGATATACGTGCGCGCATAGACTCGCTGTACAGTCGGCTGTCCGACTACGACGGCGAGGGCGGCGGGTCTCCTCCGGCGTATATCAGGGAGGAGCTAAGTGACGCGCAGCACAGATTAGAGCGTGTCCACGCGGCTGTGGAAGAGGCGTCGGAGATACACCGCAGCTTCAGCGCGGCGGAGAACGAATTCAACGACGAGTGGCGGCGCGTCATAGCGCAGGCCGGCGCCATTGCAGAGGACGGGAAGCGCGAAGTCGCGAAGTACATGCGCAAAATAGCCTCCGTCGCGGGCTATGACGATTCCTCGGCCCCCATGGCCGTCGGCGCGAACGGCACGAACGTGTTCAACGGCGCGAGTAATTACTACATCGTCGCAATCGACTCCGCAAAATATCCGGAGACGGCCGCGCACATACGCAGCTCCATCAAAAAGGGTCATCCCGCGTTCCTCACGGTTGACCGCGCCGGCGCTGATGAAAACCGGTCGCAATCGCTGCGCGACAGACCCGCGCGTTCTGTGTACGACCGCGACGAGTATCCGCCCGCGATGTTTGAGCAGGGCGGCTACGGCGCCGACGTGCAGTACGTGCAGGGTCAGGACAATCGGGGCGCGGGCGGAACAACGCGCTGGCAGCTGAACAACGTTCCGGACGGATCCACAGTGCGGTTCCGGGTTATATAGCGCGTGAATCTTGTTTCGGAGGTGCGAACGTGAGCTCAACAAATCAATTGGCTAACGTGCAGGCGTGGATATCGTCAAGTCCGCTGAGGGTATCTGTCGTCCCGCGCCGCGGCAAGCGCAACAACTGCGAGGAAACGCTCGGGATAAGCGAGACGACGGTGCTTGGCACAATCACAAACTACACGGGCGGCATCGTGTGCTGCGACGGCACTCTGCGCATGTTCGGCGGCGACAACGAGTACGGCCGCTCAGTGGCCGATATAAACAATCTCGAAGATTTCAGACCGCGCACGCTTCCCGGTCTGTTGCTGATTGCGGACGATATATACGGCGGGCTTTTCGGGATAAACTGCGGGGCGTTCACGGAAAATTCCGGCGGCGTCTACTACATTCCGCCGGAAAAATGCGCGTGCGAGGCTTTGGACATGGTACACTCGCAGTTTGTGGAGTGGTGCCTGACGCGCGATATCCGCCGTTTTTTTGAGACGCCGAGGTCAATGCTGTCCGCGTGCGGCGTCACGTCGGCGCAGTTCAATATGACTATTGACGCGTCGCCGCCGCTGTGGATGGCTCCTTCCGACGCAGTGCGCACGGCGAAGCTCGGCGACGCGAACACGCTGCTGCGCGTCAAAGCGGGCGCCGTGAGCGTTGTGTTCGGTGTGTAGCCCATGGATGATACGATCCTCAATATTCTTGCCCGCCAAAAAAAGGAGAACCCGGACGCGCCGGTGTGGTGCGTCACCTCGGAGCTTGAGCTGTCTACCGCGCTGTGCATGATGCTCCAGGCGCACTATCCGAGCGTGTGCCTTGTCATCGATAACCGCTCCGGCTTTGCAAGGCAGGAGGATATGTTCGAGGTTGTAAAATACAAGCTGAAGCACCTCGGTCAGGATTTCTCCTGCACCCAGATCATTTCTACGAGCTATCTCATATACACCTACGCCGGCAGCGGAATTGTCGCATATAAAATCACGATTCAATACTACAACTCCGCAAAGGAAATCAACGACATGCTGTGCCTGAGCCGTGACTGCGCCGCAAAAATCCTCTCCGTGTGCCCGCGCGACGATCCGAGGCATATCGTCAAGGAAATTCAGCGTTGGTTCCAAAACAATTTTGAATACCGCGATACGGACAGCCCGTCCGACCACTCCGCAGTGGACTCGATGATAAACGGCTACGGGGTGTGTCAGGCGATAGCCACGATCGCGTATGCCATGCTTGACGCCTGCGGCTTTGACGCGCGCTGTGTCTTGGGCGAAAGTGTCCAGAACGGCAAATCGGGCGGTCACGCGTGGAACAAGGTCAAGCTTGGCGGCGTGTGGTATAACGCCGATTTCACTTTCGGCCTGGGCTATACCGTAATTCCGAATCCGTATCTTCTCGTCTCCGACGCCTCCATGTCGCGCGACCACAACTGGGACTTTGAGGAATACTCCGACGCGGCGAACGACACAAGTGTGAACCGCCGACGGGTGTTCAGCGAATCGGTTTTCGCCTTCAGCCCCGCGATAAAGACGTTCATGGTAAACGGCGCGCAGCTGACGCTCCAACCGGACTGTCCTCCGTACATACGCACCGGAACCTCGGAACAAATCGCGCTCCTGCACCTCATTGAGCTGCTGGGCGGGTATTACGAGTACGTCAGAGAGACAGGAAACATCAGCATGACGGTCTTCGGCAAACGCTATATTATTCCTCTGCGGGCTTTTACGAAAATCAACGGCGCGTATTATCTTGATGTAACGCTCTTGCCGAAATTCAATTTCCTGCTGTCGCGCAAGGGCAATCTGCTGCTTCTGGCAAAGAAAAAATAACATTTTTCACAAACAAGGGGGGGATTTCTGTGGCAGTAAGAAGGCAGGGCTTCACCGTCGATGACGCCGGCAATATTGTAATGCGCGGGGGCGGCACTTCGTCCGAGCCGACGCCGCCTCCCCCTCCCCGGCCTCCGAGAAGGCGCAGCGGAGGCGGGAAGAAATTTCTCAAGGCTTTGCTCGTTATCGTTATCATAGCGGTCGGACTGGTTGGCGTCAAAAAATATCTCGACTCCCGAGGGAAGCCGTCCGCGCCGTACACCCCGGCAACCTCCACGACGCCGCGCCCGAGCCAGACGCCAACTCCCGCTCAGACCCCCGAGGCGGAGGACGAATACATACTTCCGACGGACAGCCGTCTAATCACAAAGGAAGATCTTGACAGCATGTCTCGCGAGGAAGTGCGCGCCTCCGTAAACGAGATATACGCGAGGCACGGACGCTATTTCTATACAGACGCCATACGCGAGCTTTTTGAGGGGCGCTCGTGGTATAACCCCGACCCGAGCCTGACGGACGAGCAGATCACCGCCACTTTCAGCGAGCTTGAGCAAAAAAACTTGAATTTTATTGTAAAATACGAGCAGGACAAGGGCTGGCAATAAGCAAACGCTTTTAAGTCTCCGCCCTCGACAAACATCGCGGTTGACAAACCCCGCAAACGGGTGTATACTATGTTGAAAATCAGGCATTATGTACAGGTGTACTTTTTATATACAACAGCGGATATCGGTCGCGAGCTGCGGCGGGGACGATTCAGGGTCTTCCGTCGCGCCCGGTTTTGACTGTCTTTTCGCTACATAACGCAAAATTTATAATTAAAAGGAGCAAATTTATTCCATGGCTGAAAAACTGAAAATCATCTCCCTCGGCGGGCTCAACGAGATCGGAAAAAACATGACGGTCTATGAGTTCGGCGCTGACATTATTGTTGTCGACGCCGGTCTCGGATTCCCTGACGATGAGATGTACGGCGTCGACATCGTCATCCCGGACATGACGTATCTCATCAAAAACGCGGCGCGCATACGCGGCATCATCCTCACGCACGGGCACGAGGATCACATCGGCGCAATCCCCTATCTCATGCGCGAGATCCACGCGCCCATCTACGCGACCCCGCTGACGGTGGGGCTCATCTCCATCAAGCTCGGGGAGCACGGACTTCTGTCCACGACGGAGATCGTCACGATGAAGGCGGGAGAATCCGTAAAACTCGGCTGCTTCAAGGTGGAGATGATACACATCAACCACTCGATCCCCGACGCAGTATCGCTCGCGATCAAAACGCCGATCGGCACGCTCGTGCACACCGGCGACTTCAAGGTGGACACGCAGCCGATTTCCGGCGGCATGATCGACCTCGCGCGCTTCGGAGAGCTCGGGAACCGCGGCGTGCTTGCGCTGCTGCCGGACTCGACAAACGTCGAGAGATCCGGATACTCCACATCCGAGAGCAAGGTGGGAGAGCGCTTTGACGAGCTCTTCCGCGGCTGCACCCAGCGCATACTCGTCACGACGTTCGCCTCGAACGTCCACCGCATACAGCAGGTCATCAACTGCGCGGCAAAGTACGGACGCCGCGTCGCTGTCTCCGGACGCAGCATGGAGAACATTCTGCGCGTGTCCACGGAGCTCGGGTATATGGATATCCCCGACGGGCTTTTGGCGGACATCAATCAGATCAAGAACCTCCCGCCCGAGAAGATTGTGATCATCACAACCGGCTCGCAGGGCGAGACGATGTCGGCGCTGTACCGCATCGCGTTCTCAAACCACCGCCAGATCGAGATAAAGCCCGGCGACCGCGTGATAATCTCCGCGTCCGCCGTGCCCGGCAACGAAAACTCGATATCATAGGTCATCGATGAGCTGTTCCGCCGCGGCGCGGAGGTCATCTACGACAAATCCTCCGATTTGCACGTCTCCGGACACGCGTGTCAGGAGGAGCTGAAGATGATGATCGCGCTGACAAAGCCGAAATTCTTCATTCCGCTGCACGGAGAGCACCGCCATCTGTCCACGCACGCGCGCATCGCAAAGCAGATGGGAATCGAGCCAAAGCGCATCGTCATAAGCGACATCGGCCACGTCATTGAGATGACGGGGCGTAGCGTCTCCATCAACGGCACCGTCCCCTCGGGGCGCGTGCTCGTGGACGGCTCCGGCGTCGGCGACGTGGGCAGCGTCGTGCTGCGCGACCGCAAGCACCTCGCGACGGACGGTATGCTCGTCGTCATAGTGAACCTGTCGAGCGAGGACGGCTCGCTCATATCCGGGCCCGACATCATCACACGCGGCTTCATCTACGTGAAGGAGTCGGAGGAGCTCATGCGCGAGCTCAAGGACGTCGTGCTCGAGACGATCGCGGGCTGCACGCCGCGCCTGCTGAGCGATCTGTCCGCGATAAAGGCGGCGATAAAGGCCGACCTGTCGCAGTACCTCTACAAAAAGGCAAAGCGCAACCCGATGATCCTCCCCGTGGTGACGGAGATTTAACGTGAACATCCAAATCTTCGGCAAGCCGAAATGCTTCGACACGAAAAAGGCGGAGCGCTATTTCAAGGAGCGGCGCGTGAAATTCCAGGCGATCGCGCTGCTCGAAAAGGGCATGAGCCGCGGAGAATTCAACTCCGTGAAGTCTGTCGTGGGCTTGGAGGCGATGATAGACTCCGGCGCAAGGGGCGCGGAGATACTGAAATACCTCGCCTACGACGCCGACAAGGAGGAAAAGCTCCTCGAAAACCCTCAGTTTCTGAAAACGCCGATAGTCCGCAACGGCAGACAGGCGACCGTCGGATACTGTCCCGAAGTGTGGGCAACGTGGGAGTAATTACAACCGCAACGGGCGGCAAAGCCGCCCTGCGGTACCATCGCCTCCCGCCCTGCGGGCGGAACCGGCGATATGGTTACATGCAAACTTTTCATGAACAGCTTGTATTTGGTATGCAAGCGTGATAGAATGACGCGAATAAATTATCGGAGGTAATGTCAAGTGCCGCAAAATGTGTCAACCATCATTATGATCGTCGCGATGGTCGCGATATTCTACTTTTTCATGATTCGCCCGGA
>JAISKU010000146.1 GCA_031261245.1 Oscillospiraceae bacterium
CCGCGCTGAATTTCGCGCTCTCCCGTCCTTCGGCGTTGAACGCCTTCACCACGCGCACGCCGGTCAAAAACTCGCGGGAAACCTCGTTAAGCCTGTCAAGCCGCGTCTGCAGCCGCCCGTAGCGCGGGTACCCGAGCCTCATGTTCGCCGCGATCAGGCCCGCGCACACGACGAGGATGGCGCACATCACAGGGAGCTGGGCCGGGGTCTGGACGACCAGCAGCGCCACCGCCCCGATGCACAGGATCGGCACCTTGAGCAGGATGCGCATGATGCCGTTCACGAAATTCTGTATCTGCGTGACGTCGTTCGTGATCCGCGTGATTATGGACGAGGTTTGCAGACGGTCTATATTCTCGTGCGAGAGCGTCTGCGTCTTTTTGTACAGGTCGCCGCGAAGCTCCCTGCCGATCTGCTGCGAGGTCGTGCTCGCGAAGATATTGCGCATGACCGCGCCGACGGCGCCCACGGCGGTGATCGCGAGCATTATCGCGCCGTAGCGCATTATCGCCGAAATGTCGAGGTTCGCGACGCCCCTGTCCACGATGTCCGCCATAAAGGTAGGCTGCAGCAGCTCCGCGAGTGTCTCAAGGGTCAAAAACAGCACACCGAGGAGAAAAACCCCGATATGCTTTCCAAGATATCTTACAATCAGCTTCATACGCTACACCTCAGGCTCGCCATTCGGCCTATAGCCGCTCAGGGAGGTCGTGAGAGGCTCAAAATCTATCTCGTTGATTACCTTCATGAAATCGTCAAACGCGGAGTTGTGCGGCGCGGCCTTGTTCCACAGCAGATATGTGGGGGAGGTCAGCGGCGGGGAAAACGGCAGTATCACCATGTCGCCCCACGCGGAGCACACGTTCGACGGCAAAATCGCGTGGGCGTACCCGTTTTCGACGGCGATTCTGACCATCTCCGGCTCTCTCGTTGACAGCACGACCTTTTTGTACTTGTAGAACGGCGGCGGCAGCGTCTCAAGAATCGCCACGGACATCGTGCTCGTATCGTCGAGCGTTATTTCTTTTGCGTTTGCGTGCACGCTGTTTTTCGGGGCGCAGAGCACCCACTGGGCGTTGTAGAGGAACAGCGAGCCGAGGAGCATGGTGGTGTTGCCGAGTATCGGGGATATGGCGGTGTCGAGCAGACCGTCGATGATGAGCTTTGAGGCCTTTTCGACCTGAATACTCTCGATGGTCATGTTTATGTCAGGGTACATCTCGTGAAACTTGCGGTATACGAGGGAGTAAAACCACCCGCCGCCGGCCTCAAGTATGCCGACGCGCAGGTCGCGCGGCTCGTTGAAATCCATGCTGCGCAGCTTTTTTATGGTGATGTCGTACGTCCTCGCGAATTCGTCGAGCATACCGTACAGTATTGCGCCCTGCTTCGTGGGCGTTATGCCGCTGCTTTTTCTGTCGAACAGGCTTACGCCGATAGCGCGCTCAATCTCGCTTATGGCGCGGGAGATGACGGGACGGGAGACGTAAAGCTCCTCGGAGGCAGTAGTTATACTGCCGTGCCTGTACACCGCAAAAAAATACTGTATCTGTTTTTCAGTCATAGCCCCGCCCCCGTGTCCTCGTCTCATTTGCTACACATTATACACGTGAAAACGGAAATTTGCAAGTCTCATTTGCCGGCGGTTCACAGCTACAGTAGCAAATATGATACGGTTGGAGCAAACTATCTACTTTACAATGGCGGTATTGTGGGTTATTATAAGCTAAATATTGCTATATTATGTGGCAAATTATATGCATAATATACAAATATCAGGTAAAATCGAGATTGCGGCCAAAAATAAAAAGAGAATGGAGTTTTGATTCTGATGACAAACGTAGAAAAGCTCACCTCGCAATTTGCAGCCATTCCGCGAATTGAAGAGACGGGCCCGCAGCACGGGTACAACGGTACGCGCATGGCGCGCAAGGGACTTCGCACGCGGCTTATCCACGCGGTGCTGTGCGTGCTCGGGATTCTGCCGTTCGTGCTCAGTCTGGCAGGCGTGGCGGTGCCAAAGCAGCTGATTTCGGTCGGCTTCGGACTGATCGTCCCCGGCGGCGGCTTCATGGCGGCCGGAGGGCCGATCACCCTCGCGTTCGGCCTGTATATCTGCTTCTATCTGTGGAAGAAAAAGGCGATGTTCATACAGGACATTTTCGGGAGCTTTTTGGGTATCGCGGGCTTCTGGCTGCTCGGCGCTCTCGGCGGATTTCTCGCCGGGCTTGAGCTGCTTGTGCTGCCCAAGGACGCCACGACGGCGAAGACCATCGTGACGTATGTCTGTTACTGCGCGGCGGTCGTGTCGGCGTTTGTGCTGTTCGGCACTTATGAGCTGCGTGTGAAAAAGATGTATAAGCAGATGGACGAGGCGCGCGCGAAGCGCATCCCGACGTTTAACGAGGCGATTACAGAGCTCGAGGAGCTCACCGCCGCGCCGATTGAGGGCGGAGTGGAGCTCGATGAGGAGCAGATTCTCGCCTCGCGCTTCTTCTTCGACGTGACGGTGAACCGCGAAAAGGGCGACATGTCCGGCTTTACGTCGCTGCGCAACTCCGCGGCGGGGCCCGACCTCTCGGCGTACCACTATCAGCTGTCGGCTTTCGGCTACGGCCTCATGCTGCTGCACGCGAAGTATCTGCCGAATTTCCAGGGGTATCTCAAGGACGCGCACCGCTTTTTGATTCAGCACTACTCGGATCCGAGGACGTGCGGATACTGGCCGAAAGAGGCGCTTACGGGGTACTTCTCAAAGAACCCCGACCCGATATACTACGCGGACATCATGCTGTCCGGGTGGATGATGCCCGTCGTCGCGGGCTTCTCCGACCAGTACGGCGACAAGGAGTTTGAGCAGGAGGCGGCAATCAAATTCCAGCCCTTCAAGGACAAACCGGAGCAGACCTACGACTACAGCAGCGAGGGGATAGTCAAGGTCATCCACCGCCAGCTCAACAACAAGGAGTTCCCGTACATGCTCATCCCGTGCGAGCCGCACGTGTCGTTCCCGACGTGCAACTCTTTCGGGTTCCTCGGAATGCTGATGTTCGACCGCGACCACGGCACGCACTACTGCGAGGACGTGTGGAAGGATCTGTACGACAATCTGTGCTCCGAGTTTATCGAGATTGACGGCTCCATGGCGCTGCGCCGCCAGGATCAGTACGGGCTGCGGCATCTGCCGTCCTCACAGATCGGCTACAACGCGATGGCGGACGTACAGAATTACCTGCACTATCTGCCTATATTCCCCGGGCTCGCGCGGCGCAACTACGCGCTTATCCGCAAGCACGAGGTCGAGATACGCGACGACGGCGTGGCGTATGTCAAGGATACCCCGTGGGAGAAGATGGTGAACATGTTCACGCAGCAGCCCGACCCGTCGCTTCAGATGGGACTGCTCGCGATGACAGCGGCGGAGTACGGCGACACGCAGCTCGTGGACGCGCTGCGCAAGGCGGAGACGAAGTACCTCAGCCGCTCTAACGAGCCGAATTCGTTCAAGTTCAAGGATGTGAACACGCTTACCGTCGCGTACTTCGCGTTCTCGCGGTTGTGCAAGAAGGGCTACTGGTCGGACGTCATCCTGCGGGGAATGCCGGAGACGTCGAAAACCGGCCCGATTCTGACCGACTGCGCGTATCCGGACGTGATCGCGGCGAAGGCCGTCAGCTCCGGCGAGGATCTGGAGCTCGTGCTCTACAACGGCGCGGAGGCGGGCGAGCAGAGCATAAAGATCGAGCGTTTGAAGCCCGGCGCGGAGTACACGATCAACGGCGGCGACGCGTTTTCCGCCGACGCGGACGGCGCGGCGACGCTGAGTGTGAACCTGAACGGCAGAACGCCGTTACATATCGAGAGGAAGGTGTAAGCTGTGCCCTGTTGTATTATAGCGGCGACGTTTATCGCGCTGTTCGTCGTGCGGTGGAAGTCGATAAAGGTCTATCTCGGCTTTGAGGTGGACGACGGCAACCCGTACGGCTGGAAGGAATACTGTGAGATCGACGATTTCGCGGATTAACGCCACCGCGCTGCGGATTGTGATGCTCGTCGCGTTCGCGCTGTCGGTGATCTTTACGGTGTGGATGCTGCTCGCGCACAACCACATGCATCACGTGCTGCATATAGTGCACGTCACGCTAATCACGCTGACGTTTCTGCTGATTGCGCTGTACCTGATGAAGAGCGCGGAGATCGCGTCGCTCGCGGCGTACAGGGAGCTTAGGCGGCGGCTGGCGGTGGACAGGAGCGTCGCGCTGATAGAGTATCTGCCGGAGGAGGCGCCGATTTTCAACGCCTGCGCCGGGGCGCTCGCAAAGAGCGGGATTTACGTGAAGAGCCCGGCCGCGCTGAAAACGCTCTCGGCGCTGAAAACTGTCGCCGCCGACGGGAATTCGCCGGAGCGGGAGGGCTATGAGATCACAAAGCAGACGCTTTGGAGGATGGGCGTAGAGCTGTCGGACGACACGGAGGGCGCACCGATTTCCATCGTGCTCGGTGAGCTCGACCCGGGCTGCGACATCGTGATCACGCAAAACAAGATAACGCAGCTGCTAAAGGCGGTCTATATCAGCAGATTATATGTGGCGTGCCTGAAGTTCACGCGGTTGTTTCTGAGCGGCGCGGCGCTCGCGGCGGCGATACTGCTCGCGTTCGGCATGATTACGTACGCCGCGGCCGCGATTACGCTGTGGTCGGCGACGGTAGTGCTGACCGTGAAGCGGATTGAGCGCAGGACGACGCGAATGACGTTCGCGCAGATGTACGGCAACTAAATCACACGGATAAAAAGCGGGAGCGGTCGTTTTGACCGCTCCCGCACTGTTTTGAGCTTTGAGTTATATCTTTGCCTTGTCGGCGCCGTCGCTCAGGCCGCGCGACTTGAAATGCTTGCCCCAGTTTCCGGCGGGGCAGTAGGACAGGCATCTTCCGCAGTGCCACGACGAGATGCGCTGCAACCCCGCCTCGTCGCCGGGGTTCTTGTGGTGCGCCTCAAACACGTCGCCGAGGGTGGGGTTCTCCGACGTGACCCAGTCCTCGGTGGCGCCGTATTCTTTGGTGAGCCTTTCCTCGACGATGAAGCACTTCGCCCAGTCGAGCTGGCAATACTCAGAGCGGACGCCGCCCATCTCCACGACCTTGGGGTTGCCGTCCTCGTATTTGCCCAAAGCGCCGGAGGGACAGACCTTTGTACAGATGCCGCATTTTTCGGGGTTGCACAGCTTCTCCCCGCTGTACATGGGGTCGGGCTCCAGCTCGAGCGTCGTGAGAATGACGCCGAAGCGGTTGCGCGCGCCGAATTCCGGCGTGAGGACGATGCCCATCCACCCGAATACGCCGAGTCCCGCCGCGACGGCGGCGTGGCGCAGGCTTATCTGCGCGCCGTTCGTCATCGGACCCGTGGAGCACGGCGTCGCGACCTCGCCGGCGTTCACCTCGATATGGCGCGCCACGGCGTAGCAGGCGTAGGTGAGCTCAAAATTCGGGATTATCGAGTAGCCGTAGGTTCCGTAGACGCCCTTCATCTGGGTTTTGCCGTCCTCAAACGCGCGGAAATTCGCCTGAATGACGCCGTCCAGCAGCCGCACGCCGATCACGATGGCGGATTTCGCCCCGGGCAGCACGTCGTGCGGGTGGCTGCCCTCCGGGGAGGTCGCGAAGCGGTCGATGCCCGCGACGCCGCACAAATCCATCCCGAGCGACTTCGCGAATTCCTTGATATCTGCCTTGCTTACTGACATAAGTAACAGCTCCTCATCTTTTTAGTTTTTTATAAGTTCCCTTGTCTTTATTTTGAATGATTGGAACGACAATGTCAATAGGTTTTTATTTGCGGCGGCGCAATATATATATTTTTGCAAAATATATCATTTTCTGTCGGAATAGTGTATTATGTATTTAGATATTTATTTATGCGGAGCCGTAGACCGACGCGGAACGGGTGATGTGATGGTAAGAAAAATATCGGCGATTCTGCCGGCGCTGGCGCTGGTGGCGACCGTGTGCGCCTTTGCCGGCGGGGAGAGGACGGACGGGAAGCCGACGGCGGTCGCGGCGACGGCGCTCTCCGGGACGGCGGTCGAGGCTCCGGCGGTGACGCCGGCGACCGAAAAGCGTGAGTTCAGTATCCGTGATGCGAAGATAAACCTCGTGCTGCCGGAAACGCTAAAGGCCGGAGAGACGATGCGCGCCCACGCCGACATCGGCAACCTCGTGCCGGGCGAGACTATCAGCTGCCTGTGGATTATTGACGGCGTGAAGGTGGCGTCGTACTCCTTCGACTCGAAGGAGCGAAAAACGCCGGAGCTGCTGTGGAACTTTACATACACATACGATATGGCGGATACCGCCGACATTACCGTGATTCTGCGGCATGTGGACAGGGACGGTATGCGCCGGGCGGAGTACGCGAACGGCACGGTGGAGCTCGAAAACTACGACGAGTGGCACTACTACGAGCCGGAGGCGGAGCGTGTGCTGGCGCTCGTCACCTCCGCGTACGCGGGCGACTTTACGACGGCGTGGGCGGAGAAAAACGACTACAGTGAGCTTGATAAAGAGGTCTGGGTGAACGCGAAGGAGTTCACCGGCGACACGGAGTATCTTATCTGGGTCAGTCTGACGTATCAGCGGCTGAACGTCTTTCACCGGAACGAGGCGGGAGTGTGGAGGCTGGAGCGCGTCTGCCTCGTCGGGACGGGCGCGCCGGGTCACGGCACGCCGCGCGGCGTGTGGAAGACCACATATAAGCAGGAGAAGGGCTGGACGACGGCGGCGTACACCGTGAAGCCCGTCGTGCGCTTCAAGGGCGGGGGCTACGCCATGCACTCACGGCTGTACCGCCCGCGCACGGACATACTCAGCCACCCCGAAATAGGGTATCCGATGAGCCACGGCTGCGTCCGTATGCTCGACGAGGACATACAGTACATATTTGACAATATCCCCAACAGCACCACCGTCGTCGTATATTAGGCGCGTCATCGCGGCCCAATCGGGGGCTTGTTGAGCGGCAGTATTTCGCCGTCAACGAAGCGCGTCGGAAGTCCGGAGAGGAGCACCGTCGCCTTCGCGGCCTCCGCGCGCGTTATCTGCGCTTTCGGGCGGAACGTGCCGTCCGGATAGCCGCCGAGCACGTTGTTGACGGAGAGCTTGACTATCGCGGCGTTGCTCCACGCGTTCGCGGACGGCGAGACGTCGGAGTACAGCAGCTGTGTGAGGTCGAGAGAGTCCTCGATATTCGTGTACCGCTCACTCATCACGGCGAATTCCTCGCGCGTGACGTATCTGTCGGGCTCAAAACGCGTATTTGACACGCCCGCGACGAGCTCGGCGGAGCGCGCGGCCGCGATTATGCCGTTCGCCCAGTGGTTCGCGGTGTCGCCGAACGCCGGCGCGCCGGGAATCGGGTCGAGACCGGCGAGGCGGGTGAGGAGCGCGGCCGCCTCCGCGCGCGTCAGGAAGGACTCCGGCTCAAAGGTGTGCGCGGTCTTGCCGTCAACGACGCCGCGCGCGTGCAGGTCTATGATAAAGCTCTGCGCCCAGTGGTTCTCGATGTCGTTGAACGGCAGCCCGTTCAGCCATGCGGAGTAGTTGTCCCACACCCACTGCGGCTCCTGTCCGAGCGCCCAGCTGCCCACGCCCTTTATGCCGTATTCGCGCACGAGGGCGAGCTTTGCCTCATAGCTGCGCGCGTCGTCATACCACACGTCATACACGCCGGGGGCGACCTTTTTGCCGCCCCACGTCGTCACGTTG
>JAISKU010000196.1 GCA_031261245.1 Oscillospiraceae bacterium
CCTCAACCGCGACGCCGCGCGCTTCTTCCATGAGACGCTGACCGCCCCGAAGGGCGCGAGCGCCGCGAAGTATATGGAAAAGCGCAAAATATCCCCAAAAATCGCGCGCATGTTCGGCCTCGGCGCCGCGCCGGACACGTGGGACACGCTCACCGACGCGATGGCGGCGCTCGGGTATAAGCAGGAGGAGCTGATTGAGGCGGGACTTGCCAAGCGCTCCTCAAAAGGCGGGGGAGTTTACGATATCTTCCGCGACAGGCTGATTTTCCCGGTAATAGATGTGCGCGGGAACGTCATAGGCTTTTCGGGGAGGATTTTATCGGACGGTGAGCCGAAATACCTCAACTCGCCCGACACGCCGGTGTTCAGCAAGAGCCGCAACCTCTTCGCGCTAAATCTCGCGAAAAAATCCAAGTCCGGAATGCTCATACTCACGGAGGGCAACATCGACGTCGTGTCGCTCCACGCCGCGGGCATCGACAGCGCCGTCGCCTCGCTCGGCACGAGCCTGACGGGCGAGCAGGCGCGGCTCATGTCGCGGTACACGGACAAGGTCGTGATATGCTTCGACAGCGACGCCGCGGGCGTCAAGGCGACGGAACGCGCGATCGGAATACTCGAAAAAACCGGCCTCAACGTGCGCGTCCTGCGCGTGGAGGGCGCGAAAGACCCCGACGAGTACATCGTGAAATATGGCGCGGACAGCTTCCGGAATCTTTTGGACAGAAGCGAAAACCACGTGGAATACCGTCTGCGGGGCATAATATCGGACAGCAGCATGGACACGGACGAGGGGCGCGTCGCGTACCTCGCGAGAGCCGCGGAGGCACTCGCGGACATCACCTCCGCGCCGGAGCGCGAGGTGTTCGGCCGCACGGTGGCAAAAAACGCCGGCGTGTCCTACGACGCGGTGGAGAACGAGGTCAAGCGCATACGCTCCGGCCGCGCGAAAAAGGAAAAATCCAAGCTCACGCGCGCGGAGGAGCGCCCGAAGCAGGCCGTCCAGCCTGCGGATCGCTCGCTCAGGTATGAAAACGAGTATTCGGCCGTCGCCGAGGAGGGCGTCATCCGCTGCATGATGGGCGACCCGGAGACAATCGGCGCGGCGCGGGAGGCGGAGCTCACCCCGGAGGAGTTCACGTCGCCGATGCTCGGCAAAATCTACGCCACGCTGCTGGAGCGCGACGCGCTCGGGGAGCGCGTGACGGAATCCGCGCTTCTGGCAATGCTGCCGCCAATCGAGGCGGCGCACGTTACAAGGGTGCTTTCGCAGCCGCTTTCGACGCCTGATTCGCTTCGGGCGGCGCGCGATTACATAAACCGCATACGAGAGGAAAAGCTTTTGAGAAAAGGCGCGGACGAGGAGACGCTTCTCGCCGTCGCCGAGAAAAAGAGAAAGGGTGTGGACAAATAACCATGGATATGCTTGACACAAAAATCAATGACGAGAACCCGGAGGACGGCGAGCTCACCGAGCGCAACGAGCAGGGCGAGTCGCGTCAGCTCGTGGAGGAGCGCCTCGGCGCGCTGATCGAGGAGGGCAAAAAGCGCGGGAACCTCACGTCGCAGGAGCTGCTCGACGTCCTTGAGGAGATGAATCTCGAGACGGAGCAGGTGGACAAATTCTACGACACTCTCGAAAACCTCAACATCGACACGACGGAGGAGAACGGCGTGTATCCCGCCGAGGAGGCCGTCGCCCCCGAAATCGAGGACTTACAGGAGATCGAGAAGATAACCGAGGAGGAGCTTGTGGAGCCGGAGGCCCTCGCCGACATGTTCAACGTCGACGACCCGGTGCGCATGTACCTCAAGGAGATCGGCAAGGTGAACCTCCTGTCGCCGGAGGAGGAGGTCGCGCTCGCCACCAAGATGTCGGCGGGCGACGAGGACGCGAAAAAGCGCATGGCGGAGGCGAATCTGCGCCTCGTCGTGTCGATCGCGAAGCGCTACGTCGGGCGCGGAATGCTCTTCCTCGACCTCATACAGGAGGGCAACCTCGGACTCATCAAGGCCGTCGAGAAATTCGACTACACAAAGGGCTACAAGTTCTCCACCTACGCGACGTGGTGGATCCGCCAGGCCATCACGCGCGCCATCGCGGATCAGGCGCGCACAATCCGCATACCCGTACACATGGTCGAGACGATCAACAAGGTCATGCGCATCTCACGCCAGCTTTTGCAGGAGCTCGGCCACGACCCGTCGCCCGAGGAGATCGCCGAGGATATGGGTATGCCCGTCGAAAAGGTGCGCGAGATTCTGAAAATCGCGCAGGAGCCCGTCTCGCTTGAGACGCCGATAGGCGAGGAGGAGGACTCCCACCTCGGGGACTTCATCCCCGACGAGGACGCGTCGGAGCCCGCCGAGGCCGCGAGCTTCACGCTGCTGCGTGAGCAGCTGTCCGAGGTTCTCGGAACCCTGACCCCGCGCGAGGAAAAGGTGCTGCGCCTGCGGTTCGGAATCGAGGACGGGCGCACGCGCACGCTTGAGGAGGTCGGCAAGGAATTCAACGTCACGCGGGAACGCATCCGCCAGATTGAGGCGAAGGCGCTGCGCAAGCTGCGCCACCCGAGCCGCAGCAAAAAGCTGAAGGATTTTTTGAATTAAACATAAAAAAACCGCCGACAACCTGTCGGCGGTTTTCATTTCCTCGTCAGCACGATAAGCGTGCATGTCGTATACGGGTTGGAGAAGTCCACAAGCTCCTCGCGCTCCGGGGTTTTGTACATTCCGCCCATCGCGAAATCCGCCTTGCCCGCCCAGACCGCGTTCACGAGCTCCGAGGACGGAATCGGCGTTATCTCAAGGTTCACGCCAAGCAGATCGCAGACGGCCCGCGCCACGTCGATGTCGAGACCCGCGACGCCTCCGCCTCCGTCATACCGGCAGTACGGCGCGAAGTCGCCCTCGCGCACGGCGAGCCGCAGAGTACCGGCGGAGGCGGGTATATCCGCCCTCGGCGCGTAGGAATACTCCTCGCCGAGCGTGTATTTGCCGACGAGCGCCTTCAGCGTCCCGTCGGATTTCAGCGTTTTCAGCGCCGAATTCACGTCCTGCGTCAGATCCTTCGCCTGCTTTGCCGCGACGACGCAAAACTCCGCGTCAATAAACGGCTCGCTCAGAGCGCGAACGCCTCGCGCGCGCTTCACCGCGGCCTCTGCGGCCGCCTCGTCGATCAGCGCGCAGTCTATCACGCCGGCGCGCAGATCCCCCGTCATCGCGTCGGCGGAGTCGTACGGGCGCACCTCGCCGTGCCCCGAGGCGTATAGCTCGGCGGCGGTGTCGGACAGCACGCCGATTATCCTCCCTTCGACGTCGGCGACCGAGGCGACGGTGGCTGCGGGGCGTCCGCCGGAGCAGGAGGGGAGGAGCAGTATCAAAAACGCCGCGAAAACGGCAAAATTTCGTCTCAAAGTGTTCATGTGCGCATAATACGTCATTTTTTAATTTATGTCAACATTGCACTTGCATTTTATCGCGCGCTTATGTATTATGTATAACATAAACCAAGCTAATTAATAATCTGAGGAGGCAAAACTATGCAAGTAAAAGCGGCAGTCGCCCGTGAAAAGGGTAAAATTTCTATTGAGACGTTGGAGCTGGCTCCGCCGAAATCCGGAGAGGTACTTGTCAAGCTCGTGGCTACAGGTATCTGCCACACGGATACGGCTGTAATTGAGCAGTTCCTGCCGGTCACGTTCCCGATAGTCGCGGGACACGAGGGCGTCGGCGTTGTGGAGCAGGTCGGCGCGGGCGTGCGCGATATCGCCCCCGGCGACCGCGTCATCCTGACGTACCCCAGCTGCGGCGTGTGTGAACACTGCCAGGAGGGGCACCCCTACGCGTGCGAGGACAACTTCAAGCTCTTCTTCGGCGGCAACTACGCCGACGGCACAAAGCGCCTTACCACCTCCGACGGTCTGGAGGCCGGCATCATGTTCGGACAGGGTTCCTTCTCAAACTACGTCATCGCGGATCAGCGCAACGCGATCAAGGTGGACGTCGACAGTGACGAGCAGCTCGCGCAGCTTTGCTCGCTCGGCTGCGGCATCCAGACCGGCGCCGGCGCCGTGCTCAACCGCATGAAGCCGCGCCCCGGCTCCTCGATCGCCATCTTCGGCATGGGCAACGTGGGTCTCGCGGGCATCATGGCGGCAAAAATCGCCGGCTGCTCCACGATCATCGCCGTGCACTCCCGCCGCGGGCGCGACCTCGCGCTCGAGTTCGGCGCGACGCACGTCATCGACGGCCGCACAGAGGACGTCGAGGCTCGCATCAAGGAAATCACGAACGGCAAGGGCGTCAACTACGCGCTTGAGAGCGCGGGACAGGCCAACATCGTGACGACGATGCTCAACTCCATGGCGAAAGAGGGCACCGCGATTCTCGTAAGCGTCACGGGCGAGATCGAAGTCCCCATCAAGCTTGAGCCGCAGATCATGAACCCCAGCCTCACCCTCGCGGGCGCGGTTGAGGGCTGCTCGAACCCCAAGGTGTTCATACCCCAGCTTGTAAAGTTCTACAAGGAGGGGCGTCTCCCGATAAACAAGCTGAATACGACGTACAAATTCGAGGACATCGAAAAGGCGTTTGAGGATTCGCACGCGGGCAAGACGGTAAAGCCGATACTTCTCTATTAATTCGTAAGAGGAGAGTAGTATGGGCAAGCTGTTAGAGGGACAGGTGGCGATCGTCACCGGTTCCGGCCAGGGCATCGGGCGCGCGATCGCGCTCAAATTCGCCGAGGAGGGCGCAAAGGTCGTCACGAACAACCGCAAGCCCGGCGCGACGAAAAGCAACATGATGACGGACGAGCAGTACAACAAGCTCACCGACGAAAAAAAGAAGTGGTATGACGAGCAGTACGCGAAGATGACCGGCGACGCGGAGACGACGGCGCAGGCGATTCGCGACGCCGGCGGCGAGGCCACGGCGTTCTTCGGCGACTTCTCAAAGTGGGAGGTTGCGCAGGAGCTTGTCGAGACGACAATCGCAAAGTACGGCAAAATCGACATTCTCTGCAACGTCGCGGGCAACTTCGGCTTCGCGGACATCGACCAGATTTCCGAGGAACTGTGGGATTCCGTCAACGTCACAAAACCAAAGGGCTACTTCAACGTCATGCGCTTCGCGATACCGTACATGAAAAAGCAGGGCTACGGGCGCATACTCAACTGCGCGTCCCCCGCGTGGATCGGCGACGACATCAAGCACGCCGAGTACTGCGCGGCGAACGCCGGCGTCGTCGGCCTCTCAAAGGGCGCGGCGAAGGAGCTGCTCGAGTTCGGCATCACGGTAAACGCGTTCGCCCCGTACGCCAACACGCGCGCGGACTACGAGGCGAAGGCGATAAGCTCCGTGCTCGACGAGGGCAAGAAGCTCTCGGCGAGCGGCGTGTTCGCCATCGCGGAGATGGACACTCCGGGTCCGGAGTACGTCGCGCCGTTCATCACGTATCTCGCGTCGAAGCAGTCCGGAAAGGTCTCCGGCTCCGTGTTCATGGTCGGCGGCACGACCGTCGCGCTGTACTCAGAGCCCGTACCGTCGAAAGCGCTCATCAAGAGCGACCCGGACGACACGAGCCCGTGGACGATCGAGGACATTCTCGCAAAGGCCGACACTCAGCTCTTTGACGGGTATGTCAGCCCGGCTGTACACCAAAAGCTGTATTAATTACATAAAACATGCGCCTGCTGAATAAAAATACAGTCGAAAACGCAATTTATACTTGACAAAGTTGCAGATTCATCGTAAACTTTTGCAGGACGAGGAGGCCAACTTCCTCGTCCTGCACAATTTTGCAAAATCAAAAAGAAGACAAGGAGAGGTAAAAAATGAAACGTTACTTGGCAATAATTCTCGCGCTGTGCCTCGCGCTTTCCGTGTTCGCGGGCTGCGCGAAATCCGGCGCCGGCTCCGCGACAACCCCGACGCCCGGGGCGGACACGGGGGACAAGGCTCCCGGCGACAAGGTTCTCAAAATTGGCATCTTTGAGCCCGCCTCCGGCGATAACGGGGCCGCGGGAAAGCAGGAGGCGCTCGGATACATTTACGCCAACTCCCTGCAGCCGACCGTACAGATCGCGGGCGAGACGTACACCGTCGTTTTTGAGCGCGTCGATAACGAGTCCAGCACGGACAAGGCCGCCACGGCCGCCAGCACCCTTATTTCAAAGGGCGTAAGCTCCGTTCTCGGCTCCTACGGCTCCGCGGTGTGTATCGCGTCCAGCGACGTGTTCGCGCAGGCAAAGATTCCGGTGCTCGCGCCCACCTCGACGAACCCGCA
>JAISKU010000197.1 GCA_031261245.1 Oscillospiraceae bacterium
CGCTTGATTCAGCCGCCCGAATGACGTACCTTGATTATCAGAGGGGAGGCTACTAAAATGGAATTGCGGTTACTTGAATTGCGGCGTGAAAAGCAGCTGACCCAAGACGATGTGGCAAAGCATATGAAGATTTCGCGGCAGGCTTACGCGCTTTACGAAACCAATCAGCGGCATATGAATTACGATTCGCTCCGCGCGCTCGCGGAGCTGTTTTCGGTCAGCATTGACTATTTGCTCGGCGGCGAGAACAAGAACGCCGAGAGTTTGACGGACGAGGAGTTGCGGCTTGTCCGCAACTTCCGCGAACTTGACGAGCGCGGGCGGGCGAGCGTGAAAACGCTTGTTGAGTTTGAACATTCGCAGGTATCTCGGGATAAGAAAAAGTCGGCAGGATAATTTATCTTGATGACTATATAAATCGAAAGTAGAACACACTCCACCGCATAAAAAATATCAAGGACAGTGAAAATACTGTCCTTGATATGTTACGCCCTCCCGGGCGGGATTCTTTTGCTATTCGGCTACCGTCTTTGTTGCCTCGATGTACTCGTCGTACGTCATGAGGCGGTCGGTTATCTTGCCGTCGCCCGTGAACTCGATTATGCGGTTGGCGACGGTCTGAATGAGCTGGTGGTCGTGCGTCGTGAAGATGATGTTTCCCGCGAAGTCGCTCATGCCGTTGTTCAGCGCGGCGATGGACTCGAGGTCGAGGTGGTTCGTCGGCTGGTCGAGCATGAGTATCGACGCGCCGGAGAGCATCATCTTCGACAGCATACAGCGCACCTTTTCGCCGCCGGAGAGCACCTTGACCTGCTTGTACACGTCGTCGCCGGAGAAGAGCATACGGCCGAGGAACGTGCGCAGATAGCTTTCGCGCTTGTCCTCGGAGAATTGCCGCATCCAGTCCATCATCTCGAGGTTGTTCGTGAAGTATTCCGTGTTGTCCTTCGGGAAATACGCCTGCGTCGTGGACACGCCCCACTTGACGCTGCCGGCGTCAGGCTCAAGCTCTCCCGCGAGGATTTTGAACATCGTCGTAATCGCGATCTCGTCGCCTCCGATGAACGCGATCTTGTCGTCCTTGCCCATGATGAAGCTCACGTTGTCGAGCACCTTCACGCCGTCAACGGTTTTGGACACCTCGGTGACGAACAGTCTGTCCTTGCCCGGCTCGCGCTCCATCTTGAAGCCGACCCACGGGTATTTGCGGCTTGACGCGGGCATCTCGTCGAGCGTGAGCTTGTCGAGGAGCTTGCGACGGGAGGTCGCCTGACGCGATTTGGACTTGTTCGCGGAAAAGCGGCGGATGAACTCCTCGAGATCCTTCGCCTTGTCCTCGTTCTTCTTGTTCTGCTCCTTCGCGAGACGCTGCATGAGCTGCGACGCGTCGTACCAGAAGTCGTAGTTGCCGACGTACATCTTGATCTTGCCGAAGTCGATATCGACGATGTGCGTGCAGACGGTGTTCAGAAAGTACCGGTCGTGCGACACGACGATGACCGTGCCCGCGTAGTCCATGAGGAAGTCCTCAAGCCACACGACGGAGTTCACGTCGAGGTTGTTCGTCGGCTCGTCGAGCAGAATGATGTCCGGCGCGCCGAAAAGCGCCTGCGCGAGCAGGACTTTTACCTTTTGGCGCGGCTCCAGCTCGCTCATGCCCTTGCTGTGCAGCGGCACGGGCAATCCGAGTCCCTGAAGCAGCTGCGACGCGTTCGACTCCGCCTCCCAGCCGCCGAGCTCCGCGTACTCCTCCTCGAGCTCCGCCGCGCGGATGCCGTCCGCGTCGGAGAAGTCCTCCTTTGAGTACAGCGCGTCCTTTTCAAGCCCGCACTCGTACAGGCGCGGCGAGCCCATGATGACGGTCTCCATGACGGAGCTGTCGTCGTACATGTTCTGATCCTGTTTTAGCACGGACATGCGCACGCCGTTTTTGATATCGACGCTGCCGGAGCTCGATTCAAGGTCGCCGGAGAGTATGCGCAGGAACGTGGATTTGCCCGCGCCGTTGGCTCCGATGACGCCGTAGCAGTTGCCGGCGATGAATTGCAGATCGACGCGTGAGAAGAGCACGTCGCCGCCGAATTGCAGGGACAGGTTGTTTACCGTAATCATACCGCTTCCGTAACCGCCTTTTTACCCGTTTCGTATGCCCGCTGCAAATCGAGCGGGAAATGCTCCTTATGGCGCTTTTGCTTTGCCGCGACGTCGAACATCGACGCGTCGTACTTGGAGTAGTCGTCGAATTGCAGCGTGTCGTTCGCCTCGATTATCTCCGTGGGGCCGATGAAGCGGTCCATCGCGCCGAGCACGCTCTCATTCAGATGCGTGTGGAAGCCCTCCTGCGGGGCGTTCGTCGTGAAGATGATTTTCACGGGGATACGCCGCGGGTACAGAATCATGTGCTCGGGGTTATACGCCAGTCCGCCGAACCACAGGCGCTCAAACAGTGCGCGCACAGCCGCCGTAACGTCGCCGACGTACACGGGAGAGCCGATGATGAGTCCGTCCGACTCCAGAATCTCGTCGAGCACGGGCTTTAGCGCGTCGGGGTAGCTGCATTTGCCGTGCGTCGGCGCGCCGAGCCGCAGACACGCGAAGCAGCTTACGCAGCCCTTGAAGTCGAGATCGCGCAGATGATACAGCTTCGTCTCCGCGCCCGCGTCCGCCGCGCCCTTCAGCGCCGACTCCACCATTTGCGCGGTGTTCCACTGCTTCCTCGGGCTTCCGTTTATGCCTATAATTTTCATTTGAGGTACCTCCCATGTGTTGTTTTTTAGAGTATAACATACGCGCGGCGAATTTGGAAAGATTTTTTTGACATTTAACACGGCACGTTATATAATTCTAAAATGCAAGTTATATAATTAAAAATTGCAATATGATGTGCCAAGGAGGAAACAAAATGTCTGAACCGCGCCTTGATGTAACGCGCCCGGAGAGTATGCCGGGAGTGCTGCTGCTCACGTTCAACCACCCGGAATCGCTAAACTCGCTGACGACCGATATTTTCCGCCGGATTGTCCGCGTGCTGCGCGACGCGCGCAGCGACGATTCGGTGAAAATCGTCATGTTCACCGGAGAGGGGGACAGGGCGTTCTCCTCGGGCCTGTCGATTGACAAGCTGCTGCTTTTGGAGACGGACGACGACCGCGCGGCGTTCTACACGCTCGGCCTCGACGTGCGCGAGGCGATCTACGCGCTCGACAAGCCCGTGATCGCGGCGGTGCGCGGCAACTGCGTCGGCGGCGGGTTTGAGATTTCGCTGTGCTGTGACTTGATTTACGCCGCCGAGGGCTCGATTTTCATGCTGCCGGAGTCGAATATCGCGCTGACGCCCGGGTGCGGCGGGGCGATAAACCTCGCGCAGAAGATTCCGTACAACCGCGCGGTGGAGATGATCTGGTTCGCGGAAAAGGTGTCCGCGGAGGAGATGAACAGGTGGGGGATAGTCAACGCCGTCCTCCCGGCGGAGACGTACTGGGAAGAGGTCGAAAAGCGCGTGAACAAGCTGCTGCGCAAGCCGCAGTTCGCCGTGCGGGGCCTGAAGCGCGTGCTGTCGTACACGGCCGTCTACGGCGACCAGTCGGAGTCGCTGAAGTATGAGCGAATCCTCGCCGTGGACGAGATGAAGACAGCGGATTTTGCCGAGGGGCTCTCGGCGTTCAAAGAAAAACGTAGAGCGGAGTTTGGGAAATAATGAAAGAGATATCACATGTCGCGGCCGCCGTGCAGGCGTCAACAACGCTCGCGGTGGACGCGCTCGCAAGACAGATGAAGGCGGAGGGGCTCGACGTCATCGGCTTCGGCACCGGTGAGCCGGACTTCGACACTCCGGACAACATAAAGGACGCGGCGATCCGCGCGATACGCGAGGGAAAGACGAAGTACACCGCCGCCTCCGGCATTGCGGAGCTGAAGGAGGCCGCCGCCGCGTGGCTTTACTCCGACACCGGCGTCGCCTATGAGCCGTCGCAGATTGTCGTCGCGTCGGGCGCGAAGCACTCCGTATTCGCGGCGCTGATGGCGCTCGTAAATCCCGGCGACGAGGTGATTGTCCCCGCGCCGTACTGGGTCACGTACACGGAGGCCGTGAAAATGGCCGGCGGCGTGCCGGTGGACGTGCGCGCGGAGGAGTCGGCGGGCTTCAAGATAACCGCAGCGCAGCTCGAGGCGGCGGTGACGCCAAAGACGAAGCTCGTAATAATCAACAACCCCTCAAACCCGACGGGAATGCTGTACGGGCGGGAGGAGCTGCGCGCGCTGACGGACGTGTGCGTAAAGCACGACCTGTATATAATCGCGGACGAGATCTACTTCAGCCTCGTGTACGACGGGCGCGAGTTTGTGAGCGTCGCGTCGCTCGGCGACGAGGTGAAGGAGCGCACGATAATCATTAACGGCGTGTCGAAATCCTACGCGATGACGGGCTGGCGCATCGGCTTCTCGGCGTCGAATTCGCAGCTCGC
>JAISKU010000072.1 GCA_031261245.1 Oscillospiraceae bacterium
CGGCGCGTCGTGAACTCGAGCTTGCCCGGCGTGATTGTCCGGGCGCGACCCTCGTCCCACACCTCGAGGCTGCACGCGACTCTCGTCGCGCCGAGCGCAAAATACTCGTCAATCAGTCCAGCGTCGCCCGGCGGCGTGATGTACAGCAGCGTCTCCTCAAGCGGCAGGCCGTCAAGCGCGGCGAGATACGCGCGGATATGCTCCGCCTCGGCCTTGCCGTCGAAGGTCGAGCCGCCCGTTATCTGCACGCCGGAGACGCCGACGTTATCGAGCGCGTACCGCACGATCTCACGCACGTCGCCCGCCGCGAGCGCCTGCGGCTGCGGATTGCCGCGCCGCGCGTTCGCCTCAAACTCCGCGCCGGAAAAGCAGAACTCGCACGGTCTGCCCGCCGCCGCAAACTCGCAGTGCCACAGGCACTGGAACGACACCCAGTCGAGCCCCTGCAAGACCGCGTTGCCGACAAACGGCAGCCCGGAGCCCGTGCGCCGCCCGTAGAAGTCGGTGTGCGGCGCGAACGCCACCCCGCACACGAAATCGCGCCCGTAGAACAGCGCGGGCTCGCCGCCCTCAAGGCGCACGCCGAACGGCGTCCCGAGCTGCGACGCGTAGCGCAGGAGCTTCAGGTTGTCCCACGACAGCGCGCCGCCGAGGTATTCGAGGTGGAAACTCACGTCCGTCATCTGGCAGATCGTGCCGTCGGGCAGAAGCAGGCAGTTGCACGTCAGCGGGTTCACGTTCAGCCGGAAATCCGCGCCTAACCGCTTGTACACCGCCTTGTCGCACTTCACGCCGCGGCTTATGAGCAGACATTTCAGCTCAAGCGACGTGACGCTCTCGTCTCCGAGCCTGTACGTTTGCATGTCCGCCCTACCCCGCCAAAGCTCCGCCGCGCGGAAAATCGCTGTTTTTCATCGGTGAACCTCCGTAACATTTTGCGGATAGGGACGCGACAATGTCGCGTCCCTGCGTCTGTAAATTCAGTTTTCCCAAGCGTGGCGCTTACAGCGCGATTATTTGCAGCTTGTCGTCCTGCGCCGTCATGCCTATCTGATGTACCTGCCGCCCGTAGCCCGCGATGATCTCCGCCGCGATCGCGTCCTCGATCTCCTTTTGGATTACGCGGCGCAGATTGCGCGCGCCGTACGTCACGGAGAACGATTTCTTCGTGAGGTAGTCGAGCACGGACTCGTCATAGCTCAGTTCAATGTGCTTTTCGGCCATCGAGTCGCGCAGCTCGTCGAGCATCAGACCCGCGATTTTCTTGAAGTCCTCCTCGGACAGACGGTTGAAGTACACCACCTCGTCCACGCGGTTGAGGAATTCCGGCCGCAGGAAGTCGCGCAGCGCCTTTTCCGACTTGTCCTTGCCCTGCTCGTTCGCCGTCCTGTTGAAGCCGAGGGAGCCTCCCTGCGTATCGCTTCCGGCGTTCGTCGTCATGATGATGACGGTGTTCTCAAAGTTCACCGTGCGCCCGTGCGCGTCGGTGAGGCGGCCGTCGTCGAGGATTTGCAGCATTATATTCAGCACGTCCGGGTGCGCCTTCTCAATCTCGTCGAAGAGAATGACGCTGTACGGCTTGCGGCGGATTTTCTCCGTCAGCTGACCGGCCTCGTCATACCCGACGTAGCCCGGAGGCGAGCCGATTATGCGCGATACCGTATGCTTCTCCATAAACTCCGACATGTCGAGGCGGATCAGCGACTCCGGCGAGTCGAAGAGATCCTCCGCGAGGCGCTTGACGAGCTCCGTCTTGCCGACGCCCGTCGAGCCGATGAAAATAAAGCTCGACGGCTTGCGCTTCGCCGATATGCCCACGCGGTTGCGCCGAATCGCGGCGCACACGAGGTCAACCGCCTCATCCTGCCCGATAAGTCTGCGCTTGAGGCGCTTGTCGAGCTCATTGAGCCTCTGGAATTCGTCCTCGCGTATGCTCGAGGCCGGGATTTTCGTCCACAGCTCGATTACGCGCGCCAGACCGTCGAGCGTCACCTCCGGCGGGCCGAGGCGCTCAAGCGTCGTCAGCTCGTCTGATATCTGCATCTCGCGGCTGCGTATGACGGCGAGGCGCTCATAATCCTCCCCGGCGGCGGGCGCGGCGAGAATCATCTCGCGCTCCTTTTGCAGGTCGTCGCGCTCACGGCGGTATCTGTCCGTCCTGATAATCGTGTCGCTCTTCAGGTTCATGTCGGAGCACGCCTCGTCTATGAGGTCAATCGCCTTGTCAGGCAGAAAACGGTCGGTGATGTACCGCTCACTGAGGATAACGGCCTGCGCCGCGATCTCATCCGTCACGCTCACGCCGTGGTGCGCCTCATAGTAGTGCTTTATGCCCTTGATTATCTCGATCGCCTCGGCAATCGACGGCTCGTTCACCGTCACGGGCTGGAAGCGCCGCTCAAGCGCCGCGTCCTTCTCGATGTGCTTGCGGTACTCGTTGAACGTCGTGGCGCCGATGACCTGAATCTCCCCGCGCGAGAGCGCGGGTTTGAGTATATTCGCGGCGTTCATGCTGCCCTCGGCGTCGCCCGCGCCGACGAGATTGTGCACCTCGTCGATGACGAGTATGATGTTGCCGAGCAGCTTGACCTCCTCGATAAGGCCCTTCATGCGGCTCTCAAACTGACCCCGGAACTGCGTGCCGGCGACGAGCGCGGTGAGGTCGAGCATGTAGACCTCCTTGTCGCGCAGCTTGTACGGCACCTCGGAATCCACGATGCGCTGGGCGAGGCCCTCGGCTATCGCCGTCTTGCCGACGCCGGGCTCACCTATCAGGCAGGGGTTGTTCTTCTGCCTGCGGTTGAGTATCTGCACGACGCGCTCCGTCTCGCTCTCGCGGCCGATCATGCGGTCGAGCTTCCCGTCGCGCGCGCGCCCCGTCAGCGAAATGCAGTAGCTCTCGAGGAATTTGCGTTTTTTGTTCCCCTGCTGCCCTCCGGGGCCGGGGGGCGGCTCACCGCGCCACGGGTGGGGCGGCTGCTCTCTCGGGGGCAGATCCTCCGGGCCGGAGAACAGCTTGTTGAGGAACGGGAACGTCGCGGTCTTGCCCTCGTCGTACTCCGGCGGCTCCTCGAGCGCGCCGGCGCCGCCGAGCGACTCGATCATGTCGTCCGTCAGGTTGTCCAGCTCGTCCTCCGTAAGCCCTATGCGGCGTATCAGGTCCTGTACGGGCTTGATATTCATCTCGCGGGCGCATTTTAAGCAAATGCCCTCGTTTGTCGTCACGCCGTTTTCGATTTTGGTGATGAAAATCACCGCCGCGTTTTTCTTGCACTTTGAGCAAATTGTCGGTCTCATGTGTATTACCTCTTTTTTATAGCCAACTGTTACTTATAATTTTTCATGCGCCTGCTTCTTCATGACTGCGGAGAACGTGAGTATATAACTGAGCAGCGCCGCGATTGTCAGAGCGAGCGCGATACCTATCATCGCCTTTGCCGCCGCGCGCGGTATTTGCGGGAAGAGCATGAGCGCGATGCAGACCGCGACGAAAACGACTGTCGTAATCTTCCCGAAGATGTTCGACGGCGGGATTTCCACCCTCGCCCTCCTGTGTATCAAAAGCCCGCCGATACCCATCAGAAGCTCCTTGACTACCGCCGTTGAGACCGCCCACACGGGAATCAGTCCGTCTATCGTTATGCACACCATCGCGGCCACGGTCATCATCTTGTCGCCGAGCGGGTCGAGCACCTTGCCGAGGTTCGACGTCAGCTTGAATCTGCGCGCGATGTAGCCGTCGAGCACATCCGTCACCGCCGCGAGCGCGAAAATCGCAACGGCGCCCGTCTTCACGTCTCCGGCGTCGCTGAAGTACGCCAGCACAAAAAACGGAACGAGGACAATCCGAAACGCGGAGAGCAGATTGGGTACGGGTTTAAGTGTCATATCAAATCCTCAGGGCGTTTGCAACCGGGTTATTATTTACGAGGTATTCAAGTATCGACGTTTTTTCAACCGTGCCCGCCGTGACAATGCCGAAATACCTCAAAACCGTTGCGATGAAGAAAACTATCACAAGCCCGCGCAAAACCCCGAGCACCGTCCCGGCAATCTGGTCGAGCAGCCGCAGCCCGGGAAGCGAAAACGCGAAGTTCAGGAGATTCCCCGCGACCGCGAACACGATGGCGAGCAGCATGAACGCAATCGCGAAAACCGCGATGTACGCGAGCGCCGAGCAGAGCTTGTCGCTGATTATCCCGCCGAGCGCGTAGCCTACCTCGCTCGTCTCGTCGTCTATCGACTTAGATATCCGCTCCGCCGCGCCCTTGAAGAATCCGAGCTTTCTTAGCGTCAGCATGGACATCCCGAACGTCGTATCGGTGTCGTAATCGCCCTCGTCGGGCAGCGCCGCCGGCGCGGCCTCCTCGTCGTCCGCGTCGTCCGTCTCCTCCGACGGCGTATTCGCGTCCGGCATAAGTATCTTCTGAATCTGTCCGTCTACGAGTCCGCCTACGAACGGGCTTAAAACGCCCTTAAACTCCCCGGAAAAGGTCGAGGCCGCCGCGTTTGCGATGACGAGCGACAGGATCAGCGCCAAAAAGCCGCACACGCCCCGTACCACACCGCCGCGAAAACCCCGGTATGCGCAGAACACGACAATAATTACAATTACCGCGTCAATAATTATCCCGGTCATCCGCTCCGCTCTCCTCTTTCCGTTAGTCCTTTCTCTTTACAAAGGCTCTCCCCTCGCGCGAACCCATCGCCACGGCCGCCTCGCCGCCCCTCGGAAACGCGCACACAGCCCCCGACGCCTCCGGATATGACGCCGCCTGGCCGAGCGTCTTGTCGTAGATGTCAAGTCCGTCGCTCCACAGCGCCGCGACCCTGTCTCCCGAGGCCGTCAGCCTCACGAGCGCCCGCGACGTGCGGATGCTCCCGAGCCCGCGCCCCTTGAGGTCTATCGTCACGAGCTCACCCTGCATACCGCCCGAGGAATCGGTAAAATGCAGCGCCAAAAACGAATCCCCGTCGTGGGAGTATCCGTCGAGCGTCCTGCCCGTCAGATCGTAAATCACAGTGCCAGAGCCGTCCGGCTCAATCGCCGTTATGCCCGAGGCCGTCCGGGCGATGAGCTGCCCGCCGCGCATGAACGACGCCTCGAGTATCGCGCCCTCCGGCGACACATACTCCCCCGCGGCGTCCGTGCTGTCGCTGTCGAGCAGGACTATCCTGCCGCCGCGCGCCGTGAGCGTTGTTACCGCGAACCGCTTGCCGTCATACGACACTGCCGCGCCGAGGACGTAGCCCTCGCCCGAATACCAGTCGTAAATCAGCTCCGGAACGCCGCTGCCGAGCCTGTAGAATCTGGCGCGCCCCTTGTACTCCCTGCTGTCGTCCGTACATATCACAAACACCCCGCCGTGCCCGACGGAGCAGGATACGACCCTGTTTTCGAGCGTGATCACCGATATCTCCCCGGCGGAGTTCACAATCCTCACGCTCTTGCCGCCCACGTCGTAGGCGATCGCGAGGCCGCCCGACGCCGCAATCGCGGGGTTCTGCGCCGAAAAGCCGCTCCGCGCGAGCTCGTCGCCCGTCTTGCCGTACACCGCGACTCCCGCGCTGCCCGCCGCCGCAATCGTCCCGCCGAGATCCGCGAACACGCTGTCAAAGCCCGGCTCAAAGGCGAAAGCCGCCTCCGAAAGCCGCCCCGTCACGGCGTCCCACGCCTGGAGGAATCCCCGCCGCGTCAGCGAGCCGCCCTTGAAGTACACGACGAGCATGACCGCCACGACAACGGCGAGCAGGACAAACGCGAATACGCGCTTTACGCCCGCACCCCGGGGTTGTCTCGCCTCTTCGGTCTCATTTTGTGTGATGTCTGTTTCTTTCATTATACGTACCTATAAAACGCTAATTGACAGTATAACACGTCCTTGGAAAAAAAGATACTAAAATATTTATGAACAAAAGCCGTTTTGCGCCGCGGTCTCGTGCAGCCAGATCGCCACATCCCCGCGTTTTGAGGAGCGCGGCTGTCCCTGCGTTTTCTCAAACTTCCCCGCGGCGACCGAGGCGATAAGTCTCGGCGTCGCAGTCTCTCCCCTGTCTATTTTCACGCCGCGCGGCCTCACGTCCCCCGGCAGCGCGAACACTATCGGCAGCTCCGATTTCGTCATCTCCCGCTCCGGGTAAAATCTGTTGTTGCGGAAGCCGAGCGCGAAGCCCGCGCGGTCGAGCTCGCGCGCCGCCTCAAAGCAGTCGTCGGCCGGCCGCACATCCTCAAAGGGAGAGCGCGCGAGCAGCTCGCTCACCGTTATGACGCGGTAGCCGTATTTTTCCAAAAGCTCGAGGTGCAGCCGTAGCGCCGAGGCGATCGGCGTCTGCTTCGACATGTTGTAGCCGTCCTTCTGGAAGATTATCTGCCCGACCATGCAGTTCGGGTCGCTCTCGAGCGCGTCGCGCAGCGGGCGCGTCATCACCTCCACGTCGCGGTCATAGTCGCCCGTCGACGGCAGGTATCCGCCGCCGTCAAACGACGCCGCGAGATAGTGGTAGCCCATCGCCTCGCACGCGTCAAACGACGTGTGGCCGTCCGGCATCTTATCGACGTAGTGCGGCGGGCGCGTGAAGCGCATCTCGTACTTCGTCAGCTTGAAGATCAGATCGTGCAGCCGCCGCAGATCAGCAACGGCCTCGTCGAGTCCGCCCGTCGTGACGCGCGAGGCGTACATCGCGCGCGACTTGCCGTATATCATATGCCGGTACGTGTGATTTGTCAGCTCGTGCCCCTCGCGGTCGATTCGCCGTATCAGCTCCTGGCACGCCTCCGCGCCCGCCATGTCGTCGAGCCCGAACGCGGCGTAGTGGTCGTACTTCTTCCCGAACACGTACTGCGCGCCCACCTCGCCCGACGTGTCGGGGTAATTCTCCGCCGTGGAGCCCACGACGTCAAAAGTCCCGCGCGCCCCGAAATCCCGCAGCACGGACAGCAGGTGCTCCGTGAGGCCCGCGCCGTTCGCCACGTCCGGCTCCGACGGGAGCTTCATCGGCCCGTCATCAAACGTCATCGCGACGACGCGCTCCCCCATCGGCGCGACGCGCTCAATCCGGCGCGACGGCGTGATGATGAGGCCGTTTCTCTCCTTGCGGATATACTTTATCCGCCTGTTAATTTTTCTCAAAAATGTGTATCCCGGTACATTCAGCGCCATTTTTTTATCAAATCCTCCGCAGTAAAGTCAATCAGCCGCGCCGCATCCTTCAAAAACGTCTTTGGTCGCGTGCGCCGCATCTTGCCGAGCGCCTGATATCGCAGCTTTCCGCCCTCGCCGTCCGCCGCCGAGAGGCGTGCCTCCAGCGCCGCGCGGACACCCTCAGCCGTGCGCTCCGTCCCGTCGGGGACAACGGTGCGGCACGCGCCGATCTCCCGCGCGATGTGCGCGTCGCTGCCGCCCGTCATGAACGCGCCGCGCTCACCGGCGGCGCTTCGCGCCTTTCCCTCGTTTCCCGGCGCGCGGGCCATGTCGCGCGAGTTTCGAGTCTCAATGCCGTCCATATACTCAAAAAATCCGTCGGGCACGCTCTCTCGCTTGCGGTACGGGTGCGCTGCCACGAGCAGCGCGCCGTCCTCCGTCGCCGCCTCGCGTAGCTCCGCGAGCCGCCGCAGACCGCGCGCGTCCTTTTTCAGGTCGTACAGTCCCGTCACGAACAGCGCGAGCACGTGACCCATGTCGGTGCCGTACTCCACGCCCGGAATCACGACAAATCCCGGCGGGGCGAGCGAGCGCGCCTCCTCATATGCCTTAAATACGTTGTGGTCGCAGATTGCGACGCCGTCAAGGCCGCGCTTGAGCGCCGTCTCTATGATTTTCCGGACGCCGAGCACGCCGTCGGAGGAGTATTTTGAGTGGATGTGCAGGTCTATTCTCACGCTTCGCCCCTCCTTTTCAAAATATCCGCCATATACGTGAGACCGGGCGCGGGGTCGCGCCAGCTCCAAAGCCCGTGCTTTACGCGCGGATTCACAATCTCGGACGCGAACCGCAACACGTTCGCCGCGGAGCGCGTCGCAATAGCCCACCGCGCCCCGCTGAGAAAATACTGCATACGCACGCCGAGCTTGTACTGCGGCTGCGTGACCTCCGGAAGCGCTTCCCCTGACGCCGCGCGCGCGAACGCGTCGGCGAATCCCGCCCCCGCGAGGTAGGACAGCGGATAGCTCCCCCACACGCGCGGATTTATCTCCAAAAGCGCATAGTCGTCCGCGCTCCCCTTGAACTCCACCATCGCGAGCCCCTCGAAATCGAGCTCTTTCAAGAGCGCCACCGCGTCGCGCGCCATATTTTCGCACCACACGGAGCGGCACATCACGCTCGGCCCGCCCGTCAGCGGATACTCGCGCAATCGCTCATGGCAGAACACGCGCACGGCGCGACGCGCCCTGTTCATGAGAACACTCACACCGTAGCCCGCGCCCGCGATATACTCGCTCACGAACACGGGAGCGTCGCCCATTTTCTCCGCCGCCGCATCGAGCTGCTCGCGGTTTTGCGCAATCGCGTACCGCTCCGCGGCTTTTTTGCCGAGGCTTTCGCCATTCACGTACTTCACAATCACGGGATAGCGGAAGCTGTCCGCGTCCGCGATATCGAGCGTCTCCGGAACGCGAATACCCAAGCTGCGCGCCGTCTGCGCAACCGCAGTCTTGTCGTTCGCCGTTTTGAGAACTTCCTCCGTGGCCACGAGCGTATACCGCGAAAATTCCTCCCGCCGCGCCGCCATTATCGCCGTCGTTTTCGCGCCGCCGGGGAATATCACGGCATTTTCGCGCGCGGCGAGCTCCAAGGGGTCGCCCCCGGCGCGCTCCGCGACGTACCGGCTCCTCGCCGCGACGCCGTCGCCGTGCGCGATTACGCGGTATCCAGCGCGCCCGAGCTCACGCGCCACGGACGCGACGGCGCGGTATTTCGTATCGGTGATTATCACACTACGCGTCATCGCATCATCTCCCCGACAGCGCCCGCGTACCATATCTGCGCGAGGTACAGCCCCCACGGCGGCACGGTCGGCCCCGCGAGACGGCGGTCGCGCGTCTCAAGCAGCGCCGGTATCTCCTCCGCGCGGATTTTACCCTCGGAGACGTAAATCAGCGTCCCGACCATGGCGCGCGCCATGTTGTACAGAAATCCGTCGGCGCACACGCGCATCTCCACATTTTCCCCGCCGCGCGAGATCTCAAACCAGTGCACCGTGCGCACGGTCGTCTTTGTCTCCGTGCCGACGCTGCGCACGGCCGCGAAGTCGTGCGTGCCGACAAAGTGTCCCGCCGCCTCGCCCATCGCGTCGATATCGAGCGCTTTCGGGTAAAAATACGCCCTGCCGTTCAAAAACGGGTCGCGCAGGCGCGAGCAGACGATTTTATAAATGTACTCCTTTTTCTCGCACGAGAGGACGGCGTTGAAGTCCTCCGGCGCGTCGATCGCCGCCGACACCGCGATGTCCGCCGGAAGCAGCGTGTTTATCGCGTACGGCAGCCGCTCCGCCGGGATTGTCGATTCCGTCCTGAAATTCGCGCAGTAGCGCTCCGCGTGCACTCCCGCGTCCGTGCGCCCGCAGCCCGTGATGTGCGAGACGTCGCCGCACACGCGGTTCACCGCGCGCGTCAGCGTCCCCGCGACCGTCACGTCGGAGCGCTGCTCCTGCCAGCCGTGGTAGCGCGTCCCGTCATAGCTCAGTCTCAAGGCGATATTTCTCATCACGGCAGAAAATTCACGAGCACCACGGCGGCAACCGCCGCGGCGCCGACTGCGAGCGTCACGAAATCCCGCGCCTTCATACCGAGCTTTTTCATGCGCGTGCGCCCCTCCCCGCCGTGATAGCAGCGGCTCTCCATCGCCTCGGCGAGCTCGTCGGCGCGCCTGAACGCGCTTATGAACAGCGGCACGAGTATCGGCAGAAGCGCCTTTGCGCGCTTCACTATCCCGCCCGTCTCGAAATCCGCCCCGCGCGAGGCCTGCGCGGCCATTATCTTGTTCGTCTCCTCGATTAGTATCGGCACAAAGCGCAGCGCGATAGACATCATCATCGCCAGCTCGTGCGCCGGGAAGCGTATCTTTTTCAGAGGACTGAGCAGCGCCTCAATGCCGTCGGTCAGCGCGATCGGCGAGGTCGTGTACGTCAGCAGGAACGTCCCCGTGATGAGCATTATAAGCCGCAGCGTCATCTTCGCCGCCGTAATTAACCCCTCGCGCGTGAGCTTGAAAATCCAGAGCTCAAAAATCACCTCGCCGCGCGTGAAAAACACGTTCAAAACGGCCGTAATTATGATTATGACGACTATCGGCTTCAGTCCGCGCAGTATCGTCCCCGCGTTTATGCGCGAGACGCCTATCATGCCGATGAGCAACAGCGCCATTAGCGCGTAGGACGACCAGCTCTCCGCCAGAAACAGCGCGACAATGTACACTATCGTCATGACGAGCTTTGTCCTCGGGTCGAGCCTGTGCACTACCGTTTTCCCCGGGAAATACTGGCCGAGCGTTATGTCACGTAGCATCGCCGCCGCCCCCCTTCCGCAGGGATATCAGCGCGTCGCGAACAGCCTCAAGCGTGTAGATGTCGCGGCCGAGCGGCACGCCGAGGCCGCGCACACGCTCCGCAATCAGCGCCGCCTTGGGCATACCGAGACCCATTCTCTCAAGCTCCGGGCCGTTCCGGAATATCTCCGTCGGCGTCCCGCTCATGACAATTTTTCCGTCCTCGAAAACCGCGATGCGCCCGGCGCGTCGCGCGGCCTCCTCCATGCTGTGCGTGACGACAATCACCGTCGCCCCGCGTTCACGGTGGTAGCTGTCGATGTTGTCGAGCAGCTCGTCGCGCCCCCTCGGGTCGAGCCCCGCCGTCGGCTCGTCGAGAATAAGCACCTCCGGTCGCATTGCGATGACGCCCGCAATCGCGGCGCGGCGCTTCGTGCCGCCCGACAGCTCAAACGGCGACTTTTTCAGCTCCTCGGGCCGCAGTCCGACGAACCGCGCCGCCTCAAAAACGCGCTCCTCCGTCTCCTCCGGCGTCAGCTTCATGTTCTTCGGGCCGAACGCGATGTCGGCGTAAACCGTCTCCTCAAAGAGCTGGTACTCCGGAAACTGGAACACGAGCCCGACGCGAAAGCGCGCCGCGCGCGTCGCCTCCTTGGAGGCGTGGATGTCGTTCCCGTCTAAAAGCACGCGCCCCGACAGGGGCTTGAGCAGCCCGTTCAAATGCTGTATGAACGTCGATTTGCCGGAGCCCGTGCGCCCGATTATCCCGACGTACTCCCCGCAGCGCGCCTCAAAATCTATCCCGCGCAGCGCCACATGCTCAAACGGCGTACCTGGGCTGTAGGTGTGCGTAATATTCTCTGTTCTGATCACAGTATCCACGGCGCTACACCCTCACCCGGAGCCGAATTGCCTCGGCGCACTCTTCCACCGTCAGCGCGTCGAGCGGCAGATTCCACCCCGCGCGGTTTAGCTCATACATGAGCTCAACCGTATCCGGCACGTCGAGCCCGAGCGAGCGTATCAGCTCCACGTCGCTGAAAATCTTCCCCGGCGTTCCGGACGCGACAATATTGCCCTCGGACATGACAAAAATCCTGTCACAGCCGATGGCCTCCTCCATGTGGTGCGTAATCAAAATCACCGTGATGCCGAGCTCGTCGCGCAGCGCGCGGATAATCGCGACGACGTCCTCCCGCCCCTGCGGGTCGAGCATGGCCGTCGGCTCGTCAAACACTATGCACTCCGGCTGCATGGCTATCGCGCCGGCGATTGCCACGCGCTGCTTCTGTCCGCCGGACAGCAGGTGCGGCGCGTGCTCACGGTACTCGTACATGCCCACGGTGCGCAGCGCGTCGTCCACCCTCTTGCGTATCTCGTCGGGCGGGACGCCGAGATTTTCCGGCGCGAACGCCACGTCCTCCTCGACGACGTTGGCCACGATCTGGTTATCGGGGTTCTGGAACACCATGCCGACGCGGCGGCGAATCTCCAGCGTGGCGCCCTCGTCCGCCGTGTCCATTCCCGCGACTGTTACGACGCCGGATTCCGGCTTCAGCATGGCGTTGAAGTGCCGCGCGAGCGTCGATTTGCCGGAGCCGTTGTGCCCCAGAATCGCCACAAACTCGCCCTTTTTTATCTCGATATCGACACCGCAGAGCGCCAGCTTGTCCTCGCCCCCCTCGGGGGCCGTGTACGTGTGGGTCAGCTTCGTTGTTGTAATGATAGCCGCCATTCAGTTTTTCCTTTCCCATCTCATAACCGCGCCGCACGGCAGAATAAGCCCTGTTTCGGTCACGGGAAGACCGAGCTCGTGGCTTTTCGCGCGCCCCCCGAATTTCGGGGATATCAGCGTCTCGGCGATATACGTCAATGTCGCGGGCGACAGACCCGTGGTGTAGGAATTGATTATTACAAACTCCGGCGAGGCGGACAGCGCGCCCGCCGCGAGCTTCACGAACGCGAAAAGGTCGTCCTCGAGCTTCCATGTCTCGCCGTTTGGCCCGCGCCCATAGCTCGGCGGATCCATAATTATCGCGTCGTAGCGCCGTCCGCGCCGGATCTCGCGCTCTATGAATTTCGCGCAGTCGTCCACAATCCAGCGTATCGGCGCGGATTCAAGCCCGGAGGCCTTTGCGTTCTCCCGCGCCCACGCGACCATGCCGCGCGCCGCGTCCACGTGGCACACGCTCGCCCCCGCCGCCGCCGCCGCGACGCTCGCCGCGCCCGTGTAGGCGAAGAGGTTCAGCACCTGAAGCGGCCGCTGCGCCGCGCGGATTTTCTCCGCGATAAAGTCCCAGTTTACCGCCTGCTCCGGGAACACGCCCGTGTGCTTGAAGCTCATCGGCTTGACGTTGAATTTCAGCTCCCCGTAGGCGATTTGCCAGCTCGCAGGCAGGTCGTTTTTCTCCCACGCCCCGCCGCCCGCGCTTGAGCGCGAGTAGCGCGCCGACGGCTTCGCCCAGCCCGCGTGCCGCCGCGGCGTATCCCAGATCACTTGCGGGTCGGGGCGGACAAGCAGATGCGTCCCCCAGCGCTCAAGCCGCTCCCCGCGTGAGCAGTCGAGCAGCTCGTAGTCAGTCCATTTGTCGGATAAAAGCACGTCATTCCTCCGCAGCCGAAGTTGTTGTAATTAAGTATTGTATCACGACGTTGCACACTAAGTCAAATCTTTCCCCAACTTCCTGTACACGACGAGATACATCGTCGCGAAGCACGTCACGCCGCCGACAACCTGCGAAATCGTGTCCGCGACAAACACGCCCGTCACTCCTAGCCCGAGCGCGGGCAGAAGCAGCGTCAGCGGCGCCGCGATAAACGCCTTGCGCAACAGCGAGAAGAATATCGCCTGCTTCGACTTCCCGAGCGCGACGAACACCTGCTGCGACACCATTTGCAGCGACATGAACATCGACAGCATAAAATACAGCCTTATCGGCCGCACTCCCGCCTCGATTATTGTAATCTCGTCCGTGAATATCCGCGTCATCGCGCTCGGCGCGAGCATTATCACCGCCCATATCGCCGCCGTGTACGCTATCGTTATGCTCGAGGAGAAGCGTATCCCCGCCTTGACCCGCTCCTGCTTGCCCGCGCCGTAGTTGAACCCCAGAACGGGCGCGGCTCCGCCGCCTATTCCGGATACAGGCATAAATACTATCTCACGTACGGCGTTTATTACGGTCATAACCCCAACAAATAGGTCTCCGCCGTATTTCAGCAGGGTCGTGTTGCACACAATTTGAATCAGGCTGTTTGTCAGATTCATCACGAACCCCGACAGGCCGAGCGTTATGATGCGCCGGACGCGCGCCGCGCCGAGACGCATATCGGACAGCCGCAGCCTGATAATCGCGTGCTTCCCCGTCAAAAACAGGAGCACCCACGCGGCCGAGCACGCCTGCGCGATCACGGTCGCGAGCGCCGCGCCCGCCGCGCCCATATCGAGCACAAAAATAAATATCGGGTCGAGCACGATGTTCACGACGGCGCCGAGCGCCACCGTCATCATCCCGCGCTTCGCGGAGCCCTGCGCGTTGATAAACGGGTTCATGCCGAGCCCCGTCATCACGAAAAGCGTCCCCGTCGTGTATATTGACAGGTACTCCGACGCGTACGGGTACGTCGCCTCGCTCGCGCCGAAGGCGAACAGAATCGGCCGCTTGAATATGATTATTCCCGCGGTGAGTATCGCGCCGAAAATCATCAGAAGCGCGAAGGAGTTGCCCATTATCCGCTCGGCCTCCTCATTGTCCCCGCGCCCGCGCGCGATGGAGAAAAGCGGCGCGCCGCCCGTGCCGCAAAGTCCGCCGACGCTGTTGAGAATTGAGATTATCGGCAGAACAAGCCCCACGCCTGTAAGCGCGAGGCCGCCCGCACCCGGCATCCTGCCGAGATACATTCTGTCAACTATGCTGTACAGCAGATTTATCAGCTGCGCCGCCGTCATCGGCAGCGCGAGGCGCAGTATGTGCCCGCGCACGCCTCCGACGGCGAAATCGCCCGGCGCGCCGGTGGCTCGATCTAAATCCTTTTCCATTTTGCGCCCTGCGGCGTGTCCTCCACGACGACGCCCATCGCCTTCAGCTCGTCGCGTATCCCGTCGGCGCGCGCCCAGTTTTTCGCCGCCCGCACCTCCCGGCGCTCCGCAATCAGCGCCTCGATTTTTTCGGCGTCCGGGTCGGCGCTCTTCTCGCCGTAAATCAGCCCCAGGACGTTCACAAGCTCGTCAAACACGCCGAGCAGCTCCGCCGCGAGCTTTTTTGACGGATTTTCACCGGATAGCGCCGAATTCGCCTCTCGCACGAGCTCAAAAATTACCGCGACGGCGTCGGCAGTGTTGAAATCGTCGTCCATCGCCGCGATGAACCGCGCGCGGTAGCTCTCGGTATCAATCGCCGCGCCCTCGACGTCCGCGCCGTTCTCCGCCGCGAACACGAGGTTTTCGCGCGCGTTCTTAATGCGCTCGAGCGCGTTTTTCGCCTGTATGAGAATATCGCCGGAGTAGTTTAGCGGGCTGCGGTAGTGGCTCATCAGCATGAACATGCGGATATTCTCATAGCCGTAGACCTCGGCGGCCTCACGCACGGTGAAAAAGTTGCCGAGCGACTTTGACATCTTCTTGTTGTCGATGCTTATAAACCCGTTGTGCACCCAGTAGCGCACGAACTGCACGCCGTTCGCGCCCTCGGACTGCGCGATCTCGTTCTCGTGGTGCGGGAACGTCAAATCCTGCCCGCCCGCGTGGATGTCGAGCGTCTCCCCGAGGTATTTCCCGCTCATCGCGGAGCACTCTATGTGCCAGCCCGGCCTGCCGCCGCCCCACGGCGAATCCCACACGGGCTCGCCCGGCTTCGCCTGCTTCCACAGCGCGAAATCCATCGGATTTTCCTTAATCTCGGATACGTCCACCCTCGCCCCGGCGAGCAGCGCGTCGCGCGGCTGGTGGGACAGCTTGCCGTAGTCCGGGAACGCGTCCGTGCGGTAGTACACGTCGCCGCCGGAGACGTACGCCTTGCCGTTCGCGATAAGCTTCTCGATTATGGCTATAATCTCCGGGATATTCTCCGTGGCTCGCGGGTGAATCGTCGCCTCGCGCACGCCGAGGCCGCGCGCGTCCGTGAAATACTCCGCGATGTATTTCTCCGCAACCTCGGAGGAGGATATCCCCTCCTCTGCGGCACGGTTGATTATCTTGTCGTCTATATCCGTGAAATTCTGCACAAACGTCACGCCGTAGCCGCGGTACTCAAAATACCGGCGCAGCACGTCGAACATGATAATCGGGCGCGCGTTGCCCACGTGGATATAGTTGTACACTGTGGGTCCGCACGCGTACATGCGCACCTTTCCCGGCTCAAGCGGGACAAATTCCTCTTTTTTCATCGTAAGCGTGTTATACAGCTTCATTCGGACATCTCCTCCAACCTTTTCTCAAGCAGCTCAAGCTGCTCGCGCAGCGCGGCGAGCTCCATCGCCACGGGATCCATCATATTTACCTGGTCGAGCTCCGAGGCGAAATCGGGCTTCACCCCCGCGACGCGCACTATGCGCGCCGGCACGCCCACGGCCGTCGATTCCGGCGGAACCTCCTTGAGCACGACAGCGCCCGCCGCGATTCGCGAATTGTCCCCGACCTTGAATGGCCCCAAAATTTTCGCGCCCGCGCCGATCAGCACGTTGTTCCCGATCGTCGGGTGGCGCTTGCCCGTGTCCTTGCCCGTCCCGCCGAGCGTCACGCCCTGATACAGCAGCACGTCGTCCCCGAGCTCCGCAGTCTCCCCGATGATTATGCCGGTGCCGTGGTCAATGACAAACCGCCGCCCGATGATCGCCCCGGGGTGGATCTCAATCCCCGTCACAAACCGCGACCACTGCGACACGGCGCGCGCGAAGAAAAACCTCTTGTGGCGGTAAAGCCAGTGCGCAAATCTGTGGCTGATTGTGGCGTAAATTCCGGGATACAGCAAAAAAACCTCAATCCCGCTCTTTGCCGCCGGGTCGCGCAGCTTATATGCTTTTATCGTCTCGCGCAGCGCTTTGAGCATCAGCCGATTTCCTTTCAAAACTCGCTCAATTCCTCGTTGGCATAATATTTTATCATATTTTGGTCTTGTGTGCAATACATTTCCGCCGCCGCTTTTCACACAATACATTCATCATCTTTCAAAATTTCTATTGCAAACTTGGCAGTCCGGATATACAATAGACAC